>NZ_DATMRX010000189.1:0-16536 GCF_035565855.1 Pseudorhodoplanes sp. | reverse complement strand
ACCCAACGTATTCGTCGCTACAGTGTCCTTCGCCCCCGCTACTTCGCCTTGGCTTGCAGCGCCAATCCCGCTTACCGTGCTTCCGCGACGATGCGCGGGTGATTGAACGCCGTGAAGCGGCTGCCACGGCGCAGCACGCGGCCGTCGATGATGACGGTGTCGACATTCGCGGGCATGCCGAGCGACACGATCGCTTCGTAAGGATCGCCGGCGGGCGCGATGTTGGTGTCGGTGGTGCGCACCAGCACGAGGTCGGCGCGCTTGCCCGGCGTGATCGAGCCGGTGCGATCGGCGATGCCGAGATCGACGGCGCCGTCGAGGGTCGCGAGCTGCAACAGGCGCTTCAGCGTCAGCGGCACGCGCGCGCCGATGCGATGTTGATGCAGCGCGAACAGCATCCGCATCGAGGCGAAGGGATCGGCGCTGATCGAGGCGATGTGGTCGGTCGAGAGGCTGACCTTGACGCCGGCCTCCAGCAATTCGCCGAGCTGGATGACGCCGAGCCGCGCGGCGCGGCGGGCCTCGAGCTGCGGCGAGGTCGAGTAGCTGACGCCGCGCGCCTTCATGATCGCGCGCTCCTCGGGCGTCGTCAGCAGCGGATGGACGAGCTGCACGTCCGGCCCGAGGAGGCCGGCCTTCTCAAGCTCGGCGATCGGGCTCGCGCCCGAGGTGTGCATGGTGATCGGCAGGCCGAGGCTGCGCGCCGCATCCCAGTCGCGCTTGAGCTGCTCCAGCGTGAGAACGCCGCGCGAGGCGTTGGAGGCCGGGCCACCCACCGTCAGCGCGCCGAGATTGCGCGACGAGATGCCGAGCGTGAGCAGGCCGTCCTTGTCGGGCATCCAGTCCTTCTTCACGCGGGCAATGCCGGCGACGTCCATCGGCGCGTCGTCGGGGAGGCCGACCGGGGTGCCGTAGGCGAAGCGGCCGCGCAGGCCCATGTCGCGCATCGCCGACAATTCGGCGTCGGCGTGCTCCGGGCTGCGGGTGTTGTGGGCCCAGTTGTGAATGGTGGTGATGCCGGCGCTGATGGCGTCGGCCGCGCCGAGGCGGACGGCGCGGTAGCTGTCCTGCGGGCTCATCAGCGGGCCGAGCTTTGCGGTCGTCGGGAAATAGCCGAGCGCGGGCGTATCGGCGCGCACGAACATGCGGAACAGGCTGGTCCACAGATGGAAGTGGGTATCGACGAAGCCCGGAATCGCGATCATGCCGGCGCCGTCGATGACCTCTGCGCCCGGTGCGTCGATGCGCGCGGCCACCGCCACGATGTCGCCGTTGCGGACATGGATGTCGCCCGCGGCGAGATCGGGCACAGCCGGATCCATGGTGAGCACGGTCGCGCCGCGGATGAGGAATTCGCCGCGCGCGGGCAGTGGCGCGGACGGTGGCAAAGCATTGCGCGTTGTCTGCGCGAATAGCCTGCGCGGCGCGAGTGCCGCGGCGGATCCCAGGAATGCCGCGCCGGCGAGAAGCCGCCGGCGGCTGACGTTGCCCTGCATGTCGTTCCCCCAGGCTTTTGGCGTGACGGACGACGTGCCGGAAAGCATCCGGCAGAGGCGCCGCCCGCGGATCATTGTCCCGATCCGGAAAGTCGCGCCTCGACTATCGCTCAAAAAAATGGCCGGGCCTAGCCAAACGGCGAGGCCCGGCCATGGTGGTCGGAGCGGACCGACGCTCGATTATTTCAGCGTCAGCGCCATGCCGTTGAGGTCGAGATTGACCATCAGTCCGGTCTGCATGCCGGCCAGTCTCATCACCGCGCCGCTCTGGTTGGTCAGCACCACGGCCTGCGGGCCGCGGATGATAGCGGCGCCCGCCGAGCCCGCGCCATAGACGCCCTCTACGTCGCGCGGCGAGCGGATGTTGGAGACGGTGCCGCGCAGATTGATCGCCGCGCCGCCGAAGGTGAGGCCCCAGCTCAGGCCGCCCACCGCCAGCCGGTAGGTGCGGCCGCGGAAGGTCAGCGTGCCTTCGCCGATGGTGCCGCCGATGACCCAGCCGCCTTTCAGAAAGCGGATATGCACGGTGCCGGTATCGGCCTTTGCGGTGGTGGCGAAGCCGAGCGCGACGATGGCAAGAAGCGCGACGGCCAGGATGCGAAGGCGGGCAAAGATCATGGTTGTCCCCGGAGTTGATGATGGTGCAGATGCCGGGTGTCCCGGCCAACGCAGCAAATGAAGGCTAACACATATCTGATTCGATACGTGCCGGACCGGGGTAGGGCGCCGCGACTTGTGCGGAGGCAGACAGAGGGACCCGCAGCAAGTCAGGCTATGCGCTGCCGACGCGTCTTGTCATGTCGCCGCGGCCCGTCAGCAGCCCTGCGATCGAGGGCTGAGGAGGCGCCGTCAGCCGAAAAGCAGAATGCCCGCACTTGGTGCGGGCATTTGCATTGCTGTTTCCGGTTTGACGCCGGGTCACCGCTTTCGCGGAGGCGAACGGTGCCGCGTTACGAACACCCCGTCGTCGATCCGCAGGTGTCGCACTTCATGCAGGTGCCGTTGCGCACCAGCGTGAAGTTCTGGCACTCGCTGCACGCCTCGCCCTCGTAACCGCGAGCCTTGGCTTCAGCACGGCGCTCGGAGATCGCGGCTTTCGGCTGGGCCTTCGGCTCGTCCAGCATCGCGCGCATGCGCTCGGCGACCGGATTGAGATCGAGCGCCGGGGTGGCGCCGCCCTTCAGCGCCACCGCGCCCTCGGTGCGGAACGAGGTGACGTTGCCCGCCGCCGCCTGCTGTGCAGAGCCACCAGTCGTGCCGCCGGCATGATGGGTGCCGCCCGAGATTACCCCGAGCTTGTCGGTGCGCGAGCGGGTCAGGCCCTTCGACAGATATTTCGCGGCCGGGGCGGGCAGGGGCATGTCCGGCAATTTTCCTTCCTCCACGCCCTTGCCGAGCGCATCGAAGCCGCCTTCGGACGGATCGACATGCGCGAGGTCGAAGCGCGAGAGATAGGACACCGCAAGCTCGCGGAACACGTAATCGAGGATCGAGGTCGCGAACTTGATCGAGTCGTTGCCCTGCACCGGACCCGACGGTTCGAACCGCGTGAAGGTGAAGGCGTCGACATATTCCTCGAGCGGCACGCCATATTGCAGGCCGAGCGAGACCGCGATCGCGAAGTTGTTGATGAAGGAGCGGAGCGCCGCGCCTTCCTTGTGCATGTCGATGAAGATCTCGCCGATCCGGCCGTCGTCATATTCGCCGGTGCGCAGATAGACCTTGTGGCCGCCGACCACCGCCTTCTGGGTGTAGCCCTTGCGGCGATCGGGGAGCTTCTCGCGTTCGCGGATCACCGTGACGCGCTCGACCACCTTCTCGATGACGCGCTCGGCGAGCTGCGCGGTGCGCGCGGCGGCCGGCTTGTCGAGGAAGGACTCGATATCCTCCTCGTCGTCGTCCTCGTCGGCGATCAGCTGCGCGTTCAGCGGCTGCGAGAGCTTCGAGCCATCGCGATAGAGCGCGTTGGCCTTCAGCGCCAGCTTCCAGGACAGCATATAGGCTGACTTGCAGTCCTCGACCGTCGCCTCGTTCGGCATGTTGATGGTCTTGGAGATGGCGCCGGAGATGAAGGGCTGCGCCGCCGCCATCATGCGGATGTGGCTCTCGACCGAGAGATAGCGCTTGCCGGTGCGGCCGCACGGATTTGCGCAGTCGAAAACCGCATAATGCGCGGGCTTGAGGTGCGGAGCCCCTTCCACCGTCATCGCGCCGCAGACATGGATGTTGGCCGCCTCGATCTCGCGCTTGGTGAAACCGAGATGGGCAAGCAGGTCGAAGGACGGATTCGCCAGATCCGCCGGCGAGACGCCCAGCGCATCGCGGCAGAACTGCTCGCCGAGCGTCCACTTGTTGAAGACGAATTTGATGTCGAAGGCGGTCGGCAAGGCCTTCTCGACCAGCGTGATGGCTTCATTGGTGAAGCCCTTGGCCTTCAGGGTCGAGTGGTTGATCGCCGGCGCGTTGGCGAGGTTGCCGTGACCGACGGCATAGGCCTCGATCTCGGCGATCTCGCTTTCCGAATAGCCGAGCGCGCGCAGCGCCTCCGGCACGGCGCGGTTTATGATCTTGAAGTAACCCCCGCCGGCGAGCTTCTTGAACTTCACCAGCGCGAAGTCGGGCTCGATGCCGGTGGTGTCGCAATCCATCACGAGACCGATGGTGCCGGTCGGCGCGATCACGGTCGCCTGCGCATTGCGGTAGCCGTGTTGCTCGCCGAGCGCGAGCGCCTTGTCCCAGGCGAGCTTGGCATGGCGCACCAGCTCGGGGTCGGGGCAATGCGATGCCTCGATCGGCACGGGGTTCGTGCCGAGCTTCTCGTAGCCCGACGCTTCGCCATAGGCCGCGCGGCGATGATTGCGGATGACCCGCAGCATCGGCTCTCGATTTTTCTCGTATCCCGGGAAGGCGCCGAGTTCGGCGGCCATCTCGGCCGACGTCGCATAGGAGATGCCGGTCATGATCGCGGTCAGCGCAGCGCAGATCGCGCGGCCCGCTTCGGAGTCATAGGGAATGCCCGACGACATCAGGAGCCCGCCGATATTGGCGTAGCCGAGACCGAGCGTGCGGTATTCGTAGGACAATTGCGCGATTTCCTTGGAGGGGAATTGCGCCATCATCACCGAGACTTCGAGGACGATCGTCCACAGCCGCACCGCGTGCTCATAAGCGGCAATGTCGAAGCGCTTGGTCTCCTTGTCGCGGAAGGTGAGGAGATTGAGCGAGGCGAGATTGCACGCCGTGTCGTCGAGGAACATGTATTCCGAGCACGGATTGGACGCGCGGATTTCGCCGGAGGCCGGGCAGGTGTGCCAGTCGTTGACCGTGGTGTGGAATTGCAGGCCGGGATCGGCGCAGGCCCAGGCGGCGTAACCGATCTTCTCCCACAGCGCGCGGGCCTTGAGGGTTTTCGCGACGCCCTTCCTGTTGCGCCAGGTCAGATCCCAGTCGGCGTCGGATTCGACCGCCTTGAGGAAATCGTCGGTGACGCGGACCGAGTTGTTCGAGTTCTGGCCGGAGACGGTGAGATACGCCTCCGAATCCCAGTCGGTGTCGTAAACCGGGAATTCGATGTCGGTATAGCCCTGGCGCGCGAACTGAATCACGCGCTTGATCATGTTGTCAGGGACGAAGGCCTTGCGCGCGAGCTTGATCTCGCGCTTCAGCGCCGGGTTCTTGTCGGGCGAGAAGCAGTCGTCGCCAGAGCCCTCGCAATTGACGCAGGCCTTCAAGACCGCGCGCAGGTGCTTCTGATTGACCTTCGAGCCGGTGACGAGAGCGGCAACCTTCTGCTCTTCCTTCACCTTCCAGTCGATATATTGCTCGATATCGGGATGGTCGGCATCGACCACGACCATCTTGGCCGCACGACGCGTCGTGCCGCCGGACTTGATCGCGCCCGCCGCGCGGTCGCCGATCTTGAGGAACGACATCAGTCCCGAGGACTTGCCGCCGCCCGACAGCTTCTCGCCTTCGCCGCGCAGCCGCGAGAAGTTAGAGCCGGTGCCGGAGCCGTATTTGAACAGGCGCGCTTCGCGGACCCACAGGTCCATGATGCCGCCCTCGTTGACGAGGTCGTCCTTGATCGACTGGATGAAGCAGGCATGCGGCTGCGGATGCTCGTAGGCGCTGTCCGACTTGCGCAATTCGCCGGTGGCGTGATCGACGTAATAGTGACCCTGCGAAGGACCGTCGATGCCGTAGGCCCAGTGCAGACCGGTGTTGAACCATTGCGGCGAGTTCGGCGCGCACATCTGCATCGCCAGCATGTAGCGAAGCTCGTCGAAGAAAATCTGCGCGTCGGTTTCGGTGTCGAAATAGCCGCCCTTCCAGCCCCAATAGGCCCAGGTGCCGGCAAGGCGATCGAAGACCTGCTTGGCCGAATGCTCGCCGCCGAAACGTTCGGCTTCGGGCAACAGCGACAAGGCCGCGTGGTCGGCCACATGCCGCCACAGGAAGGAGGGGACGGAATTCTCCTCGACGCTCTTCAGCCGGGCGGGCACCCCGGCCTTGCGGAAATATTTCTGGGCAAGGACGTCGGAGGCGACCTGCGACCAGAATTCCGGCACTTCAACATTCTCGAGCCGGAACACCACCGATCCGTCGGGGTTCCTGATCTCGCTCGTGGTCAGCCGGAAGTCGATCCCCGCATAGGGGGATTGGCCGTCCTTCGTAAAGCGCCGCTCAATTCGCATTCTTCTCGCCCCGTCTTATTCGTGGTGCGAACCGGCAGTTTCCCATTTGCCGGCCCACCCATCACCGTCACCGCGAAGCCCGCCCCGCCTCGCGTCGTCCGGCCCATGTTCTTGTTCGACGCCTTCTCACTTTAACACCCGGGCGCTGGTTCGGACGCGCCCGTTTCCCACCCGGCAGAGACGCGAAACCCACCCCCGCCAAGGGCTTATTCCGGGCGGGTGCTGCCTCGCTACGCGCTGTCGGAGGAGCCGGCGGAGACTAAAGACACACCCGCGCCGAGCTGAGGACTCAAACCTATGAACTACTGCCCGGCACGTCAAGCTCTAGTGGTTAAGTATCAATGAAACCCTAAGGCTTGTGCCCCCGGCTGGGAATTATGGGGATTACTCACGAACCGGTGAGGATACTTTGCGAGGGCTTTGCGGATTCGCCAAGCGCAAATCCGCCCGCGACGAAGCACGCCCGTCATGGTCCCGTTGCGTTGTCCGAAGTAGGCAAAAAACCGAAGATTCGCTGTCAAGCGTCACGTGGGAGGACGCGCAAGGAAAGACCGCGAAGCAGCGCCAAAGCCCGTTTCGCGGTCCTTCCAAAAACCAAAAGCGCAGCGATTCTCCGTTGGAAAGCAGGCAGATAGACCTAATGCTGCCCATCCGGCGGGTAGTCGCGCTCCGGATCGCGCTTCGGCGGCGGTTTCTGCGCCGGTTGTTGCGACGATTGTCCGGGCAGCTTCCACGGCTCGTCAGTTTCGCTGTCACTGCCTTTCTTGCCGCCGGTCATCGCTTGGTCTCCGCGGTACCGGGCTTCGCCATCTTGGTGTGTTGATGGGCGAGCGTCTCCGAGGGCACGACATTGGCGATCGCCGCCTGCATCTTGTTCTGCCATCCGCTGACGACACCGCCATCGCCAGCCATCATCGCGCGGAAGCCGTCCTTTGCCACATCGAGCGGGCTGTCCTTCGCCTGGGTGCCGACCTTGGTGTCCATCAGGTCGGCGCGTTCGAAAAATTCGGTTTCGGTCGGCCCCGGCATCAGACAGGTGACGGTGACGCCGCTGTCCTTCAGCTCCTCGCGCAAGGCGTAGGAAAACGAGTCGATGAAGGCCTTGGTGCCGTTGTAGATCGCCTGGTAGGCGCCCGGCATATAGCCGGCGATGGATCCGGTGATGAGGATCTTGCCTTCGCCGCGCGCGCGCATGTCGCGGCCGATCTTGTGGACGAGATAGACGGTGCCGGTGACGTTGGTGTCGATCACGTAACGGATGTCGTCGAAATCCTGATCGAGAAAAGCCTTGCCTAATCCGCGTCCGGCATTGGCGAGGAGGGCGGCGACCGGCCGGCCACCGATCTTGCGAAAGAGCGCTTCATTGCCCTCGATCGTCGCAAGATCGGCCTGTACCGTCTCCACCGAGGATGAGCCGATCCGCAATTCCTCCGCGGCCTTCTCGATCTCCGGTTCGTTGGCGGCGATGATCAGATCGAAGCCGTGTTCGGCGCATTGGCGCGCCAGCTGCAGGCCAATGCCGGTCGAGGCACCGGTGACGACGGCGAGTTGCCGGGTGGCGTCAAGCATGGGCGGCCTCCGTTCGGCGATCCAGCGGCGCGTCGGTCATGCCGGGTTTGAGCACGACCTTGATGCAGCCGTCCTTTTTCTCTCGGAATGTGTCGTAGAGTTCGGGGCCCTTCTCGAGCGGGGCGACATGCGTGATCACCACTGTCGGGTCGATCTTGCCCTCGTCGATGTATTGAAGAAGCTTCGGCAGATAGCGCTGCACCGGCGTCTGCGCCATGCGGAAGGTGAGGCCGCGATTGATGGCGGCGCCCATCGGGATCTTGTCCAGGAATCCGCCATAGACGCCGATCACCGACACGGTGCCGAAGTTGCGGCAGCAATGGATTGCCTGGCGCAGCACGTGCGGACGATCGGTGCCCATGAAGGTCGCGACCTTGATCCGGTCCCATCTTGCCATCAGGCTCGATGCCGGATCAGCCTCGGTGCCGACGGCATCGATGCAGGCATCGGCGCCGCGGCCTTTGGTCTTGTCCATGATCGCGTCGTAGACATCCTCCTCGAGGAAATCGATGGTCTCGGCGCCAGCTTCGCGCGCGAGCGCAAGCCGCTCGGGGACGGTATCGATCGCGATCACACGCTCGGCGCCAAGCAGGAAGGTGCTGCGGATCGCGAATTGCCCGACCGGGCCGCAGCCCCAGATCGCGACTGTTTCGCCGCCTTTCAGGTCGCAGAATTCGGCGCCCATATAGCCGGTCGGAAAAATGTCGGAGAGAAACAGCACCTGCTCGTCGCTGAGATGGTTCGGCACCTTGATCGGGCCGACATCGGCGTAGGGCACGCGCAAATATTCCGCCTGACCGCCGGCATAGCCGCCGAGAAGGTGCGAATAGCCGAACAACCCGCCGGGTGAATTGCCCCAGAGCTTCGCCGCCTTTGCGTGATCCGGATTGGTGCGCTCGCAGCCCGAGAAGAAGCCGTTCCGGCAGAAGAAGCATTCGCCGCATGAGATCGTGAACGGCACGACGACGCGATCGCCGACCTTCAGTGCCTTGTTGTCGCGGCCGACCTCGACGACTTCGCCCATCGTCTCATGCCCGATGACATCGCCGCTGCGCATGTCCGGGATGATACCGCCATAGATGTGCAGGTCGGACCCGCAGATGGCACAGGCCGTGACCTTGATGATGGCGTCGCGCGGATGCTCAATCTTCGGATCGGGAACTTCCTCGCAGCGGATGTCCGCCTTGCCGTGCCACGCCAATGCTTTCATGAAAATCGCTCCCAACGAGATGCGCGTCGTCAGGATTGAACGTGGGCCATCCCCTAAAGTTCGACGGTCAGGGGAAGATTCAGGCGGGCCGGCGGGTCCTAAAGGACGACGATGCCGGAATGCTTGGCCTTCTCGTCGGGCTCGACATGGATCGAGATCAGCGCGTCCTCAATCTCGGCCTTGAGCGCGCGTTCCAGCCGGTCGCAGATGTCATGGGCTTCGGTGACGCTCATCGAGCCTTTGACCACCAGATGGAAGTCGACGAACGTCCTGCGCCCGGCATGGCGGGTGCGAAGGTCATGCGCTTCGATGGCGCCATCGGCATTGGCAGCGATGATGGTGCGGATGCGCGCGAGGTCCCCTTCGGGCACCGCCGCGTCGAGCAGGCCGCCAACCGATTCCTTCATCACCCGGTAGCCGGCCCACAGGACATTCACGCCGACCAGCGCCGCGATGATCGGGTCGAGAACGACATATCCGGTCAGCGCGGCAAGCGACACGCCGACCAGCATGGCGGCCGAGGATACGACGTCGGTGAAGAGGTGGCGCCCATCGGCGAGGAGGGCGGGCGACTTGCGCCGGCGTCCCTGCGTGATCAGGAGGTAGCTCCAGCCGGCGTTGATCGCGGTGGCGATGCCATTCACGGCAAGGCCGGCCCAGGGCGCGTCGACGAGGCGCGGCGTGAGGTAGGCGGCATAGGCCTCGCGGAAGATCGCGAGCGCGGCGATGATGATCAGCACGCCTTCCACCACCGCCGACATGTATTCGGCCTTGTGGTGGCCATAGGGGTGGTCCGCGTCGGCAGGCTGGGCGGCAAATCGAATCGCGATGAGGGCCGCGATGGCGGTTGCGACATTGACGATGCTCTCGATGGCGTCCGAGAGCAGGGCGACGCTGCCGGTCAGATAATAGGCGACATATTTCAGCCCGAGGACGACGAGTCCAACGACGATGCTGCCCAGGGCAATGGCTTGGACCCGTTTCATGTGTCCGCTGTTTGGCTAAAGCCGCGATCTAGGGCGCTGGCGGGTCCGAAGCAAGCGCGTTGATTTCAAATGCAAATCGGTTGCAATAGCGCGGTCTGGACTTCGCCGCGGCCCGATGGCAAGAGGAGCCAGCACGGGACCTCGACGCTGATGAAAACCTTCCTGCTCCGCTTCTTCACCTGGTGGAATGGTCAGACGCTGAACACCCAGCTCTGGACTTGGCTCTATGGCGAGCTTGTCGGCGAGGATGAGAACGGCAACCGCTATTACCGGACCAAGGGCGGCAGGATCGATCCGTCGCTCGGCTTCGAGCGGCGCTGGGTGATCTATAACGGCTATACCGAGCCCACGACCATTCCGCCGGCATGGCACGGCTGGATCCATCACATCGTGGACACGCCGCCGACCGAGGAAAAATACAAGCCGCGTCCCTGGCAGAAGCCGCACCGGCCGAACCTGACCGGCACGCCCGGCGCCTATCGCCCGTCGGGCTCGACCCTCGCGCAGGGCCGCCGGCCCAAGGCGACGGGCGATTACAAGGCATGGACGCCCGGCCGATAGAACCGGCAGCGCCGAAAATCAGCCACCTTGGCGCAACGACATACGGCCCCCATGGCCCGCAAATGCGCAAAACCAGGGCCGAAGCCCTGGTTTTCTGTTTGGATCGAGGCGCGGGAAAACCGCGCTCTCGGCTCAGATCACATCGCGCCCTGCAATCCGAGCTGCTTGACCAGATCGCCCCACTTGTCGCGCTCGGACGCCATGTAGGATCTGATGCCGTCGACCGACGGCGTATCCACCGGGATCAGCCCGATCTTTTCAGTGAGCTTGATCATCTCCGGGTCCGCCATGATTTTCTTCATGGAGGCGTGCAGCTTGTCCACGATCGGCTTCGGCGTCGCGGCGGGCGCAAGCAGCACATGCCACGACACCGCTTCGAAATCCGGCGCGCTGGCCGCTTCGGCAAAGGGTGGCACGTCGGGCAGCGAGGGCAGGCGGGTGGTCGCGGACACTGCCAGCGGGCGCAGCTTGCCGTCCTTGATCAGCGGCAGTGAGGCACCGGCTTCGGCAAAGCCGAGATCGACATGGCCGGCCGCGATATCGGCGATCGATTGCGGCGTGTTCTTGTACGGAACATGGGTCACGTCGACGCCGAAGCGCTTCTTCATGTATTCCATCGACAGATGTTGCGCGACGCCCGCGCCCGGCGACGAATAGGTCAGCGGCTTCTTGGATTCCTTGACGTATTTGATCAGTTCCGGAACCGACTTCACCGGCAGATTCGGATTCACCACGAGGATGAATGGCGATTTCACGTAAAGCGAGATCGGGACGAAGTCATTGATGTGGTCGTAGTTGATCTTCTTGTAGAGCACCGGGTTGATCGCCATCGCGGACGACGTCGAGACCAGAAGCGTGTAGCCATCGGCCGGGGCTTTCGAAACCGCCACCGCAGCCAGCATCAGCGCGGCGCCAGGACGGTTCTCGACGACAACCGGTTGACCGAGATCGGCCTGCAACTTGTCGGCATAGATTCGCACCAGCGAATCCATTCCGCTGCCGGCGGCAAGCGGTACGACGATGGTGACAGGACGGTTGGGATAGTCCTGAGCGATCGACGTTGCGGGTTGCAGAATGGCGCACGCGGCGAGTGCAAGCAGCGCGCGGCGTCCGATGGCGAACGGCATGTAGTCCTCCCTTGATCAGCGCTCTGCGGCGCCCTCGATTCGCACAATGCAGGTCCGACGCCTGCCCGGCAAGCGGTCCGGCAGGCCCGGATGGCGAGCCAGATTGACGCGGATCGCCCTTCCGCCGCCGTATTCGGCATGTTAACCCGTGAGGAGCAATGATCGCGGAGGGGCGAAATTGCTTGTTCCGGGGCCTGGATGACAATCGGCTGGTTACGACGGGGTGCTGCCGGGCTCGTCGCTGCGGCGGCGGGTACGGCGATTCTGTGCGTAACGCCTCCCAGCGCGGTCGCCCAGTTTGGTTCGATCTTCGGTGATCCGCCGCCGCGTCCGCCCGCCACGGTTCCAGGGCAGCGCCAGCAATTCCCGCAGCAACAGCAGCAGCCCCAGCCTCAGCCGCAATTCCCGGATCGATTGCCGCCGGGGCCGCCGCCGAGCGCGCGCCGCTCCCAGCCTCCGATCCAGTCTGAGCCGTTGCCGCCGCCCGGAGCCGGGCGCCAAGACACCGCCAAGCCGTCGCTGCCGCCGGGCGTCCGCCCGCCTCGGGGTACGCCGCAGCCGGCCGTGACTGCGCCGCAACCCGGCGACGAGGTGGTGAACATCCCGCCGGCCCAGAAGATCCCCAACAAGACGGCGGTGTTTTCGGGCCTCGACAAGATCACCGGGCGCATCATCTCGTTCGATGTCGAGCTCAACGAGACGGTCCAGTTCGGCGCGCTGCAGGTGGTGCCGCGGGTCTGTTATACGCGGCCGCCGACCGAGGCCGCGGCGACCGATGCATTCGTCGAAGTGAGCGAAGTCACGCTGCAGGGTGAAGTGCGCCGAATCTTCTCCGGCTGGATGTTTGCCGCGAGTCCCGGACTGAACGCGGTCGAGCATCCGATCTATGACGTGTGGCTCACCGACTGCAAACAGCCAACGGTGAATGTGGCAGAACAGCCGGCGCCGCCGCAGCTTGGCCTTCAGGGCCCGCCGCAGGTCATTCCGGATGCGGAGGCCAGTGGCGAGGACAGCCCGGACACGCCGACGGCAGACCAGCCGCAGACGCCGCGTCCGCGTCCGCAACAGGCCCAGCAGCCACAGCAACAACCGCAACCGCAGCGCTCACAACAGGCGCAACAGCCGCCGCGGCCCCAGGCCCAGCCTCAACCACAGCCGCAACGGCCGCGGCCCCAGCCGCAGACCGGGGCCAATCCGTTCCCGACGCCGATCCGTTAGTCGTCGATCGCGCCTTCGCTCAGCGCGGCGAGCACAGTCGATCCCGGCAGCGGATCGGGATCGAGGGCGAAGAAATCGGCTTCGCCTTCGAGCGCGCGCTCCAGGAGCCGATTGTAATGGCGCTTGCTGACCTCGATCGCGCCGAACCGCGACAGGTGCGAGGTCACGAATTGCGTATCGAGCAAGGCAAAGCCACCCGCGCGCAATCGTCCGACGAGATGCACCAGCGCAACCTTCGAGGCATCGCGTTCGCGATGAAACATGCTCTCGCCGAAAAACGCGCGGCCGAGCCGCACGCCATAGAGCCCGCCCACCAGCTTGCCGTCGCGCCACGCTTCGACCGAATGGCAATGGCCGATCTCGTGCAGCTTGCAATAGAGCGTGCGAATGCGCCGGTTGATCCAGGTGCGGGATCGGCCCGCCGCAGGCTCGGCGCAGCCGTCGATCACCGCCTCGAAATCGCGGTCGATATAGATTTCGAACCGGTCGGAGCGGACGGTCCGGGCGAGCCGGCGGGGCAGATGGAACCCCTCGAGCGGCAACAGGCCGCGCATGTCGGGTTCGAACCAGTACAGGGAGGGATCGTCGGCATTCTCCGCCATCGGGAAAATGCCGCAGGCATAGGCCTTGAGGAGCACCTCGGGGGTGATCTCCACAAAGCCGGTCTCGCGCGCCGAATCCCTGCTGGCCATCACCGTTAACTTAACGCTCCGTTATCCCAGAACCCGTTAAATTTTCGACACTTTGCGAACAAATGAGGCGGCCAGGATTTGCCCGCCCAGTTGTGTTGCGTAAGAGGGGTGGACCATGACGCAGAAGTCATCCAAACGGAAGGCCGCCGACCGCAAGATCAATTCGCAGAACGCCGAGGCTAGGGTCGAACCCCGGCAGAACTGCGTTCTTCTCGTCGAGGACGAGCCCCTGATCGCCGAAATCATCGGCGAGGCGCTGACGGAATCGGGCCATCTGGTCCACTTGGCCGCGAATGCCGAGGAGGCGATGGCCCATTTCTCCAATGGCATGCGCGTCGATCTGTTGTTCACGGACATCAACCTGCCGGGCGGACTCGACGGCGTCGGCCTCGCCGAACAGGCGCGCGGGGTCAATCCGACGCTGCCGATCGTGTTTGCCTCCGGACGCTGGTGGCGACTGGAGGAGCTGCAGAAGCTTCCGAACGCAACGACCTTGCGCAAGCCCTATAGCCCGGCGCGCGCCTGCGAAGCGGTCGAGACGCTGCTCGCGGAACGCGCGCTCGACACCGACGAGACCGAGCCTGCGCAGGAAGCCGCGTTAGCTCTTTAGCTTGTCGAGCAGGTTCATCGGGATCGGCAGCACGATGGTCGATGCCCGGTCGCCGGCAATGGTCTGCAGCGCAGTCAGATAACGAAGCTGCATCGCTTCCGGGCGTGACGCGAGGATCTCGCCCGCATTGGCGAGTGTTTGCGCCGCCTGAAACTCGCCTTCGGCATCGATCACCTTGGCGCGGCGGATGCGTTCGGCTTCGGCCTGACGCGCGATCGCCCGGATCATGCTCTCGTTGATGTCGATATGCTTCAACTCGACATTGGACACCTTGATGCCCCACGCGTCGGTCTGCTGGTCGAGGATCGTCTGGATGTCGTCGTTCAGCTTGCCGCGCTCTGCCAGCATTTCGTCGAGATCGTGCTGACCGAGCACCGAGCGCAACGTGGTTTGCGCGAGCTGACTGGTCGCTTCGTTGAATTCCTCGACCTGAATGATGGCCTTCTGCGGATCGATGACCCGGAAATACACCACCGCATTGACGCGTACCGAGACGTTGTCGCGAGAGATCACGTCCTGCGGCTCGACATCGAGCACGCGGGTGCGAAGGTCGACGCGAACCATCTGCTGGATAAAGGGAATGACAAGGACCAGGCCCGGGCCTTTGACCTTCCATAGCCGCCCGAGCATGAAAACGACGCCCCGCTCGTATTCCCGCAGCACCCGGAAAGAATAGAGGAGGATAAGCAATACCAGGGCAGCCGGTATTGCGAGAGCCGACCACGCCGGCAGATAGCCCACCATGAATGCCTCCAAGCGCTAAACGGGTTCGACGTCCAGGATCAGGCCGTCGCGGCTCTTGACGCGCACGCGATCGCCGGGTGCGAGAGCCTTGGCGGCGCGCGCCGCCCAGACCTCGCCGTGAATGCGGATATTGCCCCGATCATTCGACCACGCGATCACCGTCCCGTGCTCGCGCAGCAATTGCTCGGCGCCGGTTTGCGTCGGCCGGTTGCGGGCCTTCAGGGCGGCGCCGAGGACGAAGAAGCTCAGTCCGGCACTCGCAAGCGCCGCGCCGGCAATCACCGGGATCGAAACGCGCATGTCGAAATCGGCGCCTTCGCCCTCGTACAGAAAGAACGCGCCGACAAGAAACGCCACCACGCCCCCGATTCCGAGCGCACCGATGCCGGGGGTGAAGGCCTCGGCGATCATCAGCGCGACGCCGAGCAGCAGCAGCGCCAGAGCACCGTAATGCACGGGGAGGAGAGAAAGCGCGATCAGAGCCAGCAGCAGCGAGATGCCGCCGATAATGCCGGGAAGGAACGCGCCGGGATTCCAGAACTCGAACAGGAGGCCATAGACGCCGACCAGCAGCAGGATGAACGCGAGATTGGGGTCGGCAATCGTTGCAAGGAGGCGCGTGCGCCATTCCGGCTGCAGCACTTCGATCGTGGCGTCGCGTGTCGCGAGCTTGCGATCTGCATTGCCGACACGGATGACGCGGCCATCGGCCTGCGCCAGAAAGTCCGCAACATCGCGCGCAACGTAGTCCACGACGCCCGCCTTCTGCGCTTCCTCGGCGGTCATCGTTTCCGCCTCGCGCACCGCCTTTTCGGCAAAATCGGTATTGCGGCCGCGCATCTGCGCAAGGCTGCGCAACATGGCGACCGTGTCATTCAGCGCCTTCTTCTCGACGGCGGAGGGATCGGACGCGGTCTTGTCGTCTTTCTTCGGTTGCGGGGTGCCCGGAATTCCGCCCATCGCAATGGGCGTCGCGGCGCCCAGATTGGTCCCGGGCGCCATCGCGGCGAGATGCGCGGCATAGACGATGAAGGTGCCGGCCGAAGCGGCCCTTGCCCCGCCGGGCGACACCAGAACGAGGACCGGCACGGGAGCTGTGACCATTTCGCGGATGACGTCGCGGGTCGCGGACACAAGGCCACCGGGCGTATCGAGCCGGATAACCACGGCGGCCGCCTTGTCCTGCGCCGCGCGCTGGATCGCGCGGGCGACCTGACGCTGGGCGGCGACGCTGATCGCGCCTTCGATCTCGACGACATAGACCTTCTCGGCAACCGACGCCGCACCATGGCCCGAGGCTGCGGCGAGGATCGTGCCGAACAGCGCCAGCATGAAAACAGCGAGACGTTTCATCGCTCACCCGCAATTGCAGCTATGCATATAGGTGAGGGCGGTCCGCCTTGCGAGGCGCTGCGACAATCAGCGATGCTGCGCCGCGAGACGGCCGCGACCAATTCCTGAGCAACGCGTGCGGTAAGTGGCGAAAAGCCGGCCGTCAGGACGGGTTGACGCGTGGCGCGCACTCGAACGTGATCACCACGCGTGTGCCGTGGTGGTCCGGATCGTACACCACATCGGCACCAAGCCGGTTCGCCATGGCGCCCACGATGGAGCGGCCGAGTCCGGTGG
>NZ_DATMRX010000188.1:0-14745 GCF_035565855.1 Pseudorhodoplanes sp. | reverse complement strand
TTCGTTTCTGCGCTAACGCACGACCCCGGAAATGCAGCAGGGCTTGCGGCGGGGTCGTGTAATCTTGTCCTTCAGGTAACAGCGCGCCGATGCCCCGCCGTAGCCCGGCCGGACATAGGTGAAGGCGCGGCAGCGGCTGTCGCCCTGACAGGCTTTGGCGCATGAGCCGCCGGTCGCATCGGGCGTGATCTCAAATGATCTGTAATCGCCGCCGGCGCGGTCGATGGAAAATTCCGTTTGCCCGACATTCGGCATGAGAAGCGCAGCGCCGCGAACGCCCGAGACGCAGCAACTGTCTTCCTTCGCGGGCGTGACGCGGTTCTTCAATCGGCAAATGGCATCGGAGGTCGTCGCGGTCGGATAGGAAAAGCTCCACGCGCGGCAGCGTCCATCGCGGTCGCAGCGCGCCGCGCAGGTGGCCGGGTCCGCCCCGCGCACGGGCCCGCTGGAATAGTCGCCTCCGGGACGGTCGAACCCGACCTGCGCCCGCGCTGCTGCGTTGCACCATGCGAGCGCAACGAAACAGAGCGCTGCCAAGACCCCCCGGTTCACCAGCCATTCATTCCTGGACACGATGATGCACGCTCCCGCCTGGGTGCATGATAGAATTTCACCGGCAAGGTTGCGAGCCTGGATTGCTGCGGACGCGAAGACGTGACCCTACGCGCTGAATTGACGGTCCGGGTTTAGGTGCGCGCGACGCCATGACACACTTTGTTCCGCGGCCATGCCCCGGCGCATCACAGCGCGATGCGACACCCCTCTGAACCATCCGGACCGTTCTGGTCTTCGCCATACGACCGGGTGTCTGCCGGCGTTCTCGCCGGCATTATTGTGCTCGTCTGCCTGAGCTTCCGCGACTACGGGATCTCGAACGACGAGGAAGTCCAGCACCGGTACGGCGAGCTGATCGTCAATTATTACGCCAGCGGTTTTCGCGACTCCGCATTGTTCAATTATTACAACTTGTTTCTCTATGGCGGGCTGTTCGACATCCTCGCGGTCGCTGCCGTCAAGGTGCTGCCATTCGATGCCTTCCTGATCCGCCACTTCTTATCGGCGATGATCGGTGTCGCTGGCATCGCGGGATGCTGGGCAACGGCACGGCTCATTGCCGGGCCGCGCGCGGGCCTGATTGCGCTCATCGGGCTTGCGCTCTGCGGACCCTATTTCGGCGGCATGTTCAATCATACGAAGGATGTGCCCTTCGCCGCCGCGATGATCGGCGCCGTCTTCTTCCTGCTGCGCATCGGGCGCGATCTGCCGAAGCCGCGCTGGTTCGATGTCATCTGCTTCGGGCTGATGCTGGGCGCGGCGACCGGCTTGCGGGCGATGGGCTTGCTGCTGCTCGGCTATGCCGGTCTCATTGTGCTGTGGTGGCTGCCGCGGCCGTTCCGTTTTGCGGAAGCGGCACGCTTCGTATTGCTGTCGGCATTGCGCCTCGCGCCGGCCGTGGTGCTCGGCTATCTGATCATGATCGCGGCATGGCCGTGGGCGGCGCTTGCGCCACTCAATCCGCTGCGCGCGATCTTTTCGTTCGCGCATTTCCATTACGAGATCCGCACCATCGTCGCCGGCGAGGTCTATCGCATGGCGGACGTGCCGTGGTGGTACGTGCCCTTCTATCTTCTGATCAAGGTGCCGCTGGTGGTCTATGCCGGCGCGCTGTGCGCGATCATAGCGTCAGTTTTGGCCGTGGCGCATGGCGGCCTGTCGCAGCTGGCGACCCGTCATCGCGAAACGGCATTCGTCGCGTTCGTCGCGCTGTTTCCGGTATTTTGTGAAGCGGTGACCGAGGGACCGGCCTTTACCGGGATGCGGCATTTCATCTTCGTCTTGCCCCCGCTCGCGGTCCTCGCCGGGGTCGGCTTCGATGCGCTGCTCGATGCGTTGTCGCCGCGCCGCTGGATCGCGGCGGCGACCGCTGCCGCGCTCGCCTTGATCTTTGCCTGGGACGCGAGCCTGCTCGTCCGGCTGCATCCTTATGAATACATGGCCTACAATTCGCTGGTCGGCGGGCTGGAAGGCGCGGCGCGGCGCTACGAAATGGATTACTGGGTCAACATGATGCCGGAAGCGGTGCGCGCGCTTCAGGATTATCTCGGTCCGCCGCAAGACCAGTCGTCGCAGGTCTACACGGTCGGTGTCTGCGGCGAGAAATTCGCCTTCGACAATTACGCGGACAAGAGATTGCAGGCCCAGCCCGGATGGCTCGAAGCCGATTTCTTCCTCGCGCCGACGCAGATGAATTGCGATCAGCTCGTGGATGGCCGCGTGATCGCAACGATCCGGCGGTTCGGCGTGCCGATCGGCGTCGTGAAGGATCGCCGTGGTCTCAAGCAGAAGGCCCTCAACGAGCCATTCAGGTCGCTGCCACAATAAAGCGCCCGCCGCGGCAGGCCGGGGCGGGCGCTTGATCCGCAGGTGCGAGGGGACACACGACTGGCGGATCCATCGGGCGGCTGGGCAGGCCGGCCGATAGGTCAAACGGTGTGGCGGGCGGCGCGATCGGTCCGGGGCTGCTGGAAAGCCTCGTCGGGGACGATCGCGGGCGCGGTCACGGTGCCCGCATCCGGGCCATGGCGCCGATGCGAGCGCTTCGCGCGCGCCCGGTCCGCCAGCACGTCGGTCGGATCGCGCCACAGCGGCTGCGCGTAGGCGTCGCGCAAGTCGCTGCGGTTCAGGCCGATATCGCGAAGCATACGGTCGTCCATGCCCGCCAGCATCCGGGCGCGGCGGCGATTTTTCAGGAGGCGGGCGAGCTTGCGCATCCCGCCAAGGGCAATGGCAAAGGCCGAGCGGACGAGCGCCGGCTCCCGATGCCGGGTCCGGATCGAGGGGGAGCTGCAAATCGCGGTCATGGGTTGCTCCTGTGGCTCATCAAGGGTGCAGAAATCTCTCGCCGCAGGAGGGCTCCTGCGCGACCCGATTTCCGGCCCAGGTGATTTGGACTGACGCCGATATCGCATTCCGTCATTGATAAGTGAAACGAATGTTTATAATCTCAAGCATCAACGCAAATGATGAAAAGGGCAGGCTGCGCCAGCCTGGACAGACCCGATGACCGTCCTGATCGATATCGACCAGCTCCGCACTTTCATCGCCATCGCGGAGACCGGCAGCTTCACCAAGGCGGCTGAGGTTGTTCACAAGACCCAGTCGGCCGTCTCGATGCAGATGAAGCGGCTGGAGGAGCGGCTCAACAAGCCGATCTTCGCCCGCGACGGACGCGCCTCGAAACTGACGGAGGACGGCGAACGTCTGCTCGATTACGCGCGCCGCATCGTGAAGCTCAATCTCGAAGCGCTGGCGGCATTCTCCGGGCCGGAATTGTCGGGTCGGGTGAGGCTTGGCGTGCCGGACGATTATGCCGACCGCTACTTGCCGGAAATCATGGCGCGCTTCTCGCGTTCCTATCCCGGCGTCGAATTGACGGTGCTGTGCGAGCCGTCAATCGATCTGTTGCGCAGGATCGACATGAACGATCTCGATCTTGCAATCATCACCGCGACGGAGACGCAGCGCACGGCCGAACAATTCCGCCAGGAGCGGCTCTTATGGGTGACGTCGGTGCGTCATGCGACACATACGGAGAATCCGTTGCCGCTGGCGCTTGGCAAACAGAGCTGCGCGTGGCGGCGGATTGCCCTTGAGCATCTGGAGAAACTCGGCAGGCCGCATCGCGTGATCTATACGAGCTCGAATGCCGGTGCTTACGTCGCGGCCGTGCTGTCGGGTCTCGCGGTCTCGGTGGTGCCGGAATCGACCTTGCGGCCGGGCATGCGCGTGCTCACGCCTGCCGACGGTTTTCCGGACCTGCCGCATTGCCGCATCGGCCTTGTCCGCAACCCGCACGAAAGTTCAGCGCTGGCGGATGCGCTGGCCGAGCACATCATCTCCTCGCTCGACAACCTGTCCGAAGCGGCGCAGGCTGCGGAATAACGCCGTCCTATTTGCGCACCGGCCGGAGCACGAGCACGTTTCCGGCGATCACGGCGACGAGGCCAAGCGCCGCGATGGCGGTCCATTGGAAATTCTCGACGACCGTCGAGACCGCGAGTGCGAGTACGGGTCCGAGCACCGTGGCATAGGCCGCGCGGTCGGCGCCGATACGCCCGAGCAAGGTCAGATAACAGGCGAAGGCCACGACCGAGCCGATCAATGCGAGATAGGCGAGACCCACCAGATAGGGCATCGTCCACTCGATGGTGAAGGTGTGTCCGTTCGCGGCCGCGTACAAACCCACACTCGCAGCGCCATACAGCATCGCGTAACCGGTCGCGGCGAAAACAGGGATCTTCCGCTTCGTCAGCGTCGCCGAAACCATGTTGCCGAAGCAGAAGGCGAGCGTGCCCGCGATCGTCAGTCCGAAAGCGATCAGCGCACCGCGCGGAAAGCTGTGACCGACGAGTTGAGGATAGAACAGCGCGCACATGCCGATCACGCCAAGGACGCCGCCAGCGACCACGCGCCGATCGATCGGTGCGCCGAGCAGCAATGCGCCGAGCCAGACATTGAAGAACGACGCGAGCGAAAAGACGATCGACAGCAGGCCCGAGGGCAGCGATTCCGCCGCGTGGTAATAGAGAAGGAAGTTCAGCGAGAACATCAGGCAGCCGAGCAACGCGAACATGCCATGCTCGCGCAGGCCGTAACGCATCCGGTCCCCGCGCAGGGCTGCGATCGCCAGCATGATCGGTCCCGCAGCGAGGAAACGCCACATCACCGAGACGTCAGGCGCAACGACGCCGACCTGAAAATGGATGCCGATCCATGCAAAGCCCCAGGCCAGGACGACCGTGGCATAAAGCGCAAAATCGAACGGTGTGAGTTTCGCGCGCGTCAGCACAGGTCGGCCGCCTTTGCATCGATGGCTTCGACAAGGGCGGCCGGTGCGATTTCGATCTGCAATCCGCGGCGTCCGCCATTCACCAGCACGGTCGCATGCGACAGCGCCGCGCGTTCGATGAAGGAAGCCGCGCGCTTGCGCTGTCCAAGCGGCGAGATGCCGCCGACATGATAACCGGTGACGCGTTCGGCCTCGGCCGGAGGCAGCAAGGCCGCCTCCTTCGCGCCAGCCGCGGCTGCGAGCCGCTTGAGGCTGACCTCCTTGTCGGATGGCGCAAGCACGCACACGATGTTCGTGCCGGCCTTTGCCATCAGCGTCTTGAGGAGGCGCTCCGGCGCAATGCCCAACGCTTCCGCGGCCTGAAGGCCGATCCGCGGCGCGTTGGGGTCATAATCATACTCGTGCAGCTTGAAGGCGATGCCTGCGCGTTCCAGAGCGGCCGTTGCGGGCGTTGCTCTGGCCATCAGTAGGCATACTCGCTGAAGACCGGCTCGACCGAGCCGCCCCACGGTCCGTGATACTTCGTGAGCAATTCCTCGGCGGGCGTGATGCCGCGCGACACCAGATCGTCCAGCGGCTCGAGATATTTGGTCTCGTCCTCGCCCCCGGCATTCAGGCGGCGCCGCCGCACCAGTCCCTCGCGCGCGAGTTTGAGCGTCTCTTCGGCGAGCACCAGCATGGTCCGGTTGCGGATGGTCGCGGCGAAACCTTGCTTCGGCACGTCATCGCGAAGCTTCTGCCGCTCCTCCGCGGTCCAGTCCTTGACGATGTCCCAGGCGGCGTCGAGCGAAACCGTGTCGTACAGGATGCCCACCCAGAATGCCGGCAGCGCCGGGATGCGGCGCCCCGGCCCGCCGTCGGCGCCGCGCATCTCGAGGTAGCGCTTGAGGCGCACCTCGGGAAAAATCGTCGAGATGTGATTGGCCCAGTCCGAGATGGTGGCGCGCTCGCCGGGCAATTCCTTCAGCTTCCCGGCAAACAGATCGCGGAACGACAATCCGGAGACGTCGATATATTCGTCGCCGCGCTTGATGAAATACATCGGCACGTCGAGGGCATAATCCACCCAGCGCTCGAAGCCCATGCCGTCCTCGAAGGCCCAGGGCAGCATCCCGGATCGATCGCCGTCGGTGTCGCGCCAGACCTCGGACCGGAACGACAGGAAGCCGTTCGGCTTGCCCTCGGTGAACGGAGAATTCGCGAACAAGGCCGTCGCCACCGGTTGCAGCGCGAGCGAGACACGCAGCTTCTTGACCATGTCGGCTTCGGAGGAGAAGTCGAGATTGGTCTGCACCGTGCAGGTCCGGTACATCATGTCGAGGCCGAGATTGCCGACCTTCGGCATGTACCGGGTCATGATGCGGTAGCGCCCCTTGGGCATCACCGGAATTTCGGCGCGGGTCCATTTCGGATTCATCCCGAGCCCGAGGAAACCGATGCCGAGCGGCCGGGCGACTTCGCGGAGCTGGGCGAGATGGGCCATCAGCTCGGTGCAGGTCTGATGCACATTTTCCACCGGCGCGCCGGACAATTCGAACTGACCACCCGGCTCGAGCGAAATCGCGCCGCCGCCGGTGACGTCGTGGAGCCCGATGATGTTGTCTTGCTCCATGATCGGTTCCCAGCCGAGCAGGAGCTGCATGCCTTCGAGCAGCGCACGGATGCCGCGCGGTCCTTCATAGGGGACCGGGTTGTGACGGTGCACCGTGAAAGCGAATTTCTCGTGCTCGGTGCCGATTCGCCATTCGGCTTTCGGTTTGCAGCCCGATGCGAGCCACGCGACAAGTTCGTCGCGCCGCTCGACCGGCGTCATGTCAATCTGGTCTCGGGCCATCAAGGAATCCGACAAAAGGGCCGCGACCATACACGCGCCGCTGCGGAAAGGGCAATCGCGCGACGGCCTGTCAGGATTGCGCGTCGCCGCATTGACCTGTCGGCATATATGGGTTGCGAAGCGGCGCTTGATAGGCGCGCCGGAAAGGACATAACGGGCGCATGGCGCTTCCGTCCCGGCAGACCGTACTCAATCTCGGGGAGACATTGCTGGCCGGGACCATCGGCGGCGCCCTCTTGACCTATGCCGGGATCCCGGCCGGCTGGTTGTCCGGTTCGATGATCGCGATCGCGATCGCGGCCCTGGCGGGTCGGCCGATGGGGATGCCCGCGCCGCTCGGTCGCGTGGTGTTCGTTCTGATCGGCATTTCCCTCGGCGGCGCGGTGACGCCGGAAACGCTGAAAGGCGTGTCGACCTGGCCCCTGTCCGTCGTTCTGCTTTGCGCGGCGATGACCTGCGCGATGTTCGGCAGCGCGCTCTACCTGAAAAAGGTTCACGGATGGGACATGCTGTCGGGGCTGTTCGGCTCGGCGCCCGGAGCGCTGTCGCAGGTGATGGCCTATGCGACGCAGTACCATTCCGACCTGCGCGGCATCGCGATCGTGCAGACGATTCGTGTCGTGATCCTCACGGCGCTTCTCCCCGTGGGTCTGGCGCTGTTCGGCCTGATTCCGGCAGCGCCGCCGGCGCGGGGATCCGCGGCGACCGATTCGCCCCTCGAGATCGGCCTGCTGGTCCTGATTTCGTCGGCGGCGGCGATTGTCGCGCATTATGTGCGCTTTCCGGGCGGGTTGATCTTCGGCGCGATGCTCGCGTCGGCGATCCTGCATGGCTCCGGGCTGATCCACGCGTCGATGCCGTGGTGGCTCGTCAGCGCGGTGATGGTGTGCCTCGGCGCAATCACCGGCTCACGCTTCGCCAATACCGAACTGCGGTTGTTGTTCAGGCACTTTTTCGCGGCGCTGGGGTCGTTCTCGGTGTCCCTGCTGATCGTCGCGGTGTTCGCGGCCGTCGCGGCTTTCACGGTGGACCTCAACCTGCCCGATGTCGTCGTGTCCTATGCCCCCGGCGCACTGGACGCGATGATGATCCTCGCGCTGGCGCTCCACCTCGATCCGATCTTCGTCGGCGCGCATCATGTCGCGCGCTTCATGCTGATTTCCGCGGCATTGCCGCTCTTCGTGCGGATATACGGACAGACGCCGCCGCCGCCTCCGTCGAAGCCGCCGGAGAAAAGACCGGTACAGGAAGACTGAAGAAGCCTATTCCGCCGCGAGCGAGCGGTTGAGGCTCATGCCGAGCCGTTCCCAGACATCGACCAGCGCAGCAGCGAGCGCGTCGATCATCTTGTCGTCGTGATACGGCGAGGGCGTCACGCGCAGACGCTCGGTGCCCTTCGGAACGGTCGGATAATTGATCGGCTGGATATAGATCCCGTGATCGGCGAGCAGCATGTCGCTTGCCGCCTTGCACTTCTCGGGATCGCCGACCGCAATCGGCACGATATGGGTGTCGCTCGGCATCACCGGCAGACCAGACGCGGTGAGCACGGCCTTGACGCGGGCGACGCGCTCCTGGTGCTTGTCGCGCTCCCATTGCGAGGTCTTCAGATGGCGGATCGAGGCCGCGGCCGCGGCGCAGACCGCGGGCGGCAGTGCCGTCGTGAAGATAAAGCCCGGCGCGTAGGAGCGGACCGCGTCGCAGATTGCATGGCTC
Source organism: Pseudorhodoplanes sp. (assembly GCF_035565855.1). Classification (GTDB taxonomy): domain Bacteria; phylum Pseudomonadota; class Alphaproteobacteria; order Rhizobiales; family Xanthobacteraceae; genus Pseudorhodoplanes. The sequence continues at coordinate 6,346 of NZ_DATMRX010000188.1, read as the reverse complement.
GCGGCGATATAGCCGCCAAAGCAGCCGAACGCCTTGCCCAGCGTGCCCTCGATCACGTCGAGGCGATGCATGACGCCGTCGCGCTCGCAGACGCCCGCGCCGCGCTTGCCATACATGCCGACGGCGTGGACTTCGTCGATATAGGTCATCGCGTTGTATTTGTCGGCGAGATCGCAGATCGCTCCGATCGGCGCGATGTCGGCATCCATCGAATAGATGCTCTCGAACAGGATCAGCTTGGGACGGTCGCCCGCCTCCTGCAGCAGCTGTTCGAGATGGGCGAGATCGTTGTGGCGGAAGATCTTCTTCTCGCAGCCCGATTGCCGCACGCCCTCGATCATCGAATTGTGGTTGTAGGCGTCCGACAGGATCAGGACATTCGGGATCAGCTTGGCGAGTGTCGAGATTCCGGTCTGATTGGACACATAGCCCGAAGTGAAGATCAGCGCGGCTTCCTTGCCGTGCAGGTCGGCGAGTTCGGCCTCAAGCTCGACCAGCGGATGATTGGTGCCGGAGATGTTGCGGGTGCCGCCGGCGCCGGTGCCCATGCGCGTCGCGGTCTCGACCATCGCGCCGACGACCTTCGGGTGCTGCCCCATGCCGAGATAGTCGTTCGAACACCAGACGATGATCTCGCGCGGCCCTTCCGGCGAATGCCAGATCGTCTGCGGGAAACGGCCAGCGATACGCTCCAGATCCGCGAACACGCGATAGCGCCGCTCGTGATGCAGGCGATTCAGCGCGTCGTTGAAAAAGGTCTGGTAATTCATGGCGATAGGATATCCTGCGGCGGACCACCCAGAATTGGTCGCAGTGGCCTGGCCGGCCGTTCAACCGATCCTGTTTTTAGAAGCGTTCGACGGTGTTTGTCGAGGGATGGCTGTCCCAATTCAATTGCAGGGCAACCTTGATTTCCATCAAAATTGCCGAAAGCAGCGCCAAAAGATGATTTTTCTTGGCGATCTGCGGTGGAACCCGGTCCGGGATCGGGCGTTCAACACCCGATAAATCAACCTGTCGGAGGCTGACTATGGGACGTGGGCTCCTGCTGTGGCTGATCGGAATTCCGCTGCCGATCATTCTGGTGGTCTGGCTGCTGGGCGGTCTGAGCTGACCCCCCGAAATCGGGTTATGACGGCAAAGGCCGCCCGCGATGGTGGGCGGCCTTCGCTTGTCGAAGACCGATCACACGTTGCGTTTGGCGTCGGCCTCGATGGCCTGTTCGAGCTTGCGGCTGAGAAGCCACGAGATCGCAAGGAAGCCGACCAGCATCGCCATGCTGAGACCCGACACCGTGTCGCCGAGCACCTTGTCGGACACGCGGCCGAAGGCGTAACCGGCGAGCACCAGCGAAATCGCCCACAAAGCCGCGCCGGTCACATTGAGGATCAGGAACACGCCCCATGGCATTCTCGACAGGCCATAGGCGAAGGCGCCGAGGCCACGAATGCCGTATGGATAACGATGGATGAGCGGCAGCCAGAGCGCGTGGCGGTCGACCAAGCGCTTCACGATGGCCGCATGTGCGGACACGCGAGGCCAGCGTGCGAGCACGCGCTCTCCGTAGCGGCGCGCCAGCCAGAACCGGAACACATCGCCCGCGAAGCTGCCTGCGAAGCAGTGGATGAGCGTCATCTTCAGGTCGAGCACGCCGAGCTGCGCGGCATATCCGGCAAACAACGCCATCAGCAAGGCGTGGGACGCCGCATAGGCAAAGATGAATGCGTATACGACCTCGCCATGCTGACGGACCGCCTCGATGAGCTGGGCAAGATCGGTCATGCGTTACCGGATGATGAAAGCTTCCGCAGGACCTCTGCCGACGTCGAGACATCGCCGAATTGCTGGAAAATCGTCTCCAGCGCCGCGCGATGCTCGTCATCGGACAGAGCCGCGCAGCAATCCGAAAGCATTACGGTCTTGAAGTCGAGCATCATGGCGTCGCGGGCGGTGGACTCGCAGCACACATTGGTTTTCGTGCCCGCGATCAGGACGGTATCGATGCCGAGGCTGCGGAGCAGTCGTTCGAGCTGGGAGGAGCCCGGAATCAGCGCGCTATAACGGTTCTTGATGACGGTATGATCCTCGGGCGACACCTCGAGGTCCTGCCACACGGTCTGCTGACCGGGCGCAAGCGCCGCCATCGTGCGTTCCCGCATCTCCTCGGCGACGACGTGATCGAAGAACAGGCTCCAGTCGCTGCGGCCGCCGCGGCTTGTATTGGCGTGCAGCACCCAGATCACCGGGCAGCCAAGCTTGCGCAGGGCGCGTGCCAGATCGTTGATCGCGGGCACGATCGCACGCGCGAGCGGAACCTCGGCGGGCGCGCCGGGTGCGCAGAACGCGGTCTGCATGTCGATCACCACGAGGGCGGTCCGCGCCGGATCGAGGCGGTCGAACCAGTCCACGCGGCCCCGTCGTGCGAGCACGCGGGCGACGATCTCGGGCCGGATGGAAACCGGGTGCATGAAATGTGTCCTTGCTCGGTCACGCCTGCGTCATCAGCCGAAAGGACATGTTTGTTTCAGGCTTTTTTGGCAGGTCCGAGGTTGATGCAGGGCGCACGAATAGCATATATGCCCCGCGCTGGATCAAACTGGAGTTGGAATGGCTAACTTTAGAGACACGGACCTTCAGGACCGTCAAAAAAATGCCTCCGAAGCACGGAAGGCGATGTTGCAAAAATTCCTTGCCAAGGCAGAAGACCCCATCCTCGAACAGCGCCGCGCCGAACGTGCTGCGATCGAGGAAGCCCGCCGCATTCGTCAGGCGGAGCGTGAGGCCGCGCGCAAGCGCGAAGCCGAGAGACTAGCAGCGGAAGCCGCGGCCCGCGCCGCCGCCGAGGCCGAGGCAAAGCGCCTCGCCGAGGAAGAAGCCGCGCGCAAGGCCAAGGAAGAAGCCGAAGCGATGGTGAAGCTCCTGGCCGAGCAGAAGGCCGCGCGCGACGCGCGCTATGCAGCCCGCAAGGCTGCCGCAAACAAGCGCAAGAAGCGCATGGTCTGAGCGGCGCCGGGCGAAAAGTCGCCCGCTGCCGCTACACCCGAAAGCCGAGCCGAAATCCGCCCCAGTGCCGTCCATGGACGGTGATCGGGGCGGACACGTCCTTCATCAGGACGAAATTTCCCCCGCCCATATCGCGCCGGTATGTCTGCAGCAGGAACGAGCGCGTCGAGCGTCCCGCGGACAATCCGGTGCGGTCGTTGAAGATGCGCCGGTTCCGGCAATTCGCGGAGTTCCAGACCGGGTCGTCGCCCTGCGGCTTCGAATAGACGAGGTTATGCGTGGGCAGATAGCCGTTGCGGTCCGCCGCCGCGCAGAAGGCGATACGGCGGTCGAAGCGGAGGAGCGGTTCCTGCACATCCGGCAGAACGCGGTCGGTGAAGGCGACAAAGCGCGTGATGTGCTGCAGCGGATCGGTGCCCGCGACCGGCCGATAATTCTCGTCGAACAGGTCGGCCAGACTGATCTCGCCGCGGCTGACCGCATCCTCGAACAGGCGGCCGATGCGCTGCGCCGTCGCCCGGCACAAATCGATGATCGGGGTGTCCGGCGTTTCAATTCCGCTTTCGGCAATGAAGAGAATGAAGTCCTCGCTGATGCCGAGGATCGATTCCACGCGCGCCCTGGCCTGATCGAGCTTGGCGTCGCCTTCCTTCACCGAGGCGACGAGCGCCTTCATCTCTTCGCGCAGGGCGGCATATGAGGCGCTGTTGGCGTCCGCCGACTGTGCGGCGACATCGATCGCGGCGGCGAGGCAATCGGTGGTTTTCACCAGGGTCTGCAGGACAGCGCCGGTTTCGCGCGCCTTGCGTGAATCGGAGATCGCGGCCTGCGCCGTGGCCGCATTCACATCGGCCTTTTCAAGCGCCGTATCCAGCGTCTGCATCAACTCCTGCAGGTTTCGCTGGTTGTCGACCGACAACGGCCTGATCTGATCGGCAAGCCGCTTCACGGTCTCGGCGATGATCGCAAAGCCTCGGCCGGCCGCGCCGGCGCGCGCGGCTTCGACGCTCGCGTTGAGCGCCAGCAACTGGGTTTCCTGGGCGATCGACTGTATAGCGGCGCTGGCTTGCTCGACGCGCTTGATCGTGGTCGCAACCGAGGTGATGGAATCCTTCAGCGTGATCGCGCCGAGCCAAGCATCTCGATCTTCTTGATCGTGGTCGCCAGAGTCTCGGACACGCTGCCGGCGCTTTCGCTGAGTGTGATCCGGGTGGTGTCGGCCGATTGCCGCGCGCTCTCCATCGCGGCTGCCAGATCGGCATTGGACGCATTCATCTGCCGGGCAGCGGCGACGGCTGCGCGCGCCTTTTGGATCTGCTGCTGGCCGAGTGCGGTGAGGTCTCCCACGAGACCCGCCATGTCGGCGATTTCGATGCCGAGACGGCCGCTGCGGTCGCCGATGTCGGCGAGCGATGACCCGGTTTCGGTCTCGTCCGGCTCGATCTCGCGCAGAACGGCACTGCTCATGATGGTGGCTCCCGCCGTGCGCTGATACCGGTAGTTGTGCGGGGCTATGGTTAACGCGCAGTAAACCTGCCGCATTTTGAGGCGCTGAAAGAGCAGGCAGGTCTTACGACGATGATGGTGACGATGGTGCTGCCGGACAGGATTGAAAACTCCGAAGTCCGACTGAACTTACTGATTTATATCGACTTTTCGGGGTCGCTGGAGCCGTTTATGTATCACGGCGAGGAACGCTCGTCACTCCTGCCTGATTGGGCAAGGGGACAATCGTGGACGTTGGTTAGTGATTCGGTGGATCGCAGCCGATTGATTGGAGGCGTGTGCGGTGGTTGTTCAAGTTTTTTTTGCTCCGTAAAGGGCCGCTCAGTCGCACAATAATGCGCGCTGGTGAGCGCTGGAAAATCCGGCGCAAAGGGGTGGAACCTCGCGTTTTTTTGCATCAGCAGGCTTCAGCGGCCCAACAAAGGGGGCTCTGTCTCAGAGCGCGATGGCATTTGCGACGGTGAGGCCCCCACGGTTCCAAGCTGTTGACACGACCTTGACGTTACGATTCTTAAGGACAGTTCGTGAAACGATCGTGGTGGCAACGCGTTGAGCGGTCACTTTATTTCGGCGGTCGAAAACCATGCTATTCCTCAATTACATTGGACTGGCGCTCTGCTTTTCAGCAGCAGCCATCCTCGTATCGTTTGCGTTGAAGCTGCTCCGTGCCGACCGCATCGAGGCCAAGAAGAGCGCCTCACGTGTTGACGGTTTGGCGGACGTCCTGATGGGCCGTGCGAAAACGCGCGACGACTGGCTGCCGGACGGGCGCATCAAGGGCGGAATGATTTTTAATAAGTCGAAAAACCGGATTGAGATTTGTGGCCGACTCTCAGACGAAGCATTCAACCGAATCTTCCGCTGACGCCGACCCGTGTTTGCCAAGGCTTTGGGCCTCATATGTAGGTTGGATTCCGACCGTCAACGGCAGACTCTCATTTCGGCACATCGGGGATTCCCGTCATCCAACCGAGTCCATTTGCGCCAATCTAGACCTATCCAACGGGCGTTTGATCATTGCCTATCAGCGGCGCCCCCTGAGCGATGTGCTCTTTCCTCGGATCATACATCCTTACAGGGGCTTGAGTGGTGATTTTTGGTTCGTGATAGCTGCGCGCACGAAAGCGGCAGCAATTGATGCTGATGCGGTGTCCGGCCAGGTCTTCGTCTACAAGAGCAAGGACGACTGGCGCAGTAAGGCCGATCAGAAAGTGCGCGCGCATATCGCGGAAATCAATGCGCAGCGCTTCTCGCTCGATAATCAACGAAATCAGCTTGCGGAGTTAAGCTTCGATCGAGCGACGGCGGTAGCTAGCAACACCGCCGACATATCGGTTTCCTTCGAGATTCTCAGAGACGGAACGATTTTCGTATCGCAACCCGTCTTTGCGGAACAAGCTCTGGAAGAGGCATCGGTGGCTTTTGCCAATGCCTCTGGTCTAGACCTGCGAAGTTGGGTTTCAAATCAAGTCTATTTCTTTCTTCGCGATGTCTCACATAACCACCAACATCATGAACCAACATCAGACAACATTCTCGTCCTGCAAGATTACGACGCCTCAAATGATCTGGAGTGGCGGAAGAAAATCATCTTCTCGCTCCATTACGCCATAATCCGTTTCAAGCGCGATGATCTAAGTGAGCAAGCAAGTTACCGGGCGTTGGGTATTCTTGCGTACTGCAAAAGTTTCGCGATGTGCTGCAAAACGAAACTCAAAGATAAGTTCGACAACGCTCCAATTTTCAACGAAGAAGCGCTTCAGCTATCGCTTACGGCAAAAGCAAATGAAATAAGCAGCAGGCTCCAGGCGATTGCGAACATTCAAACAGCGAATAT
>NZ_DATMRX010000187.1:0-12956 GCF_035565855.1 Pseudorhodoplanes sp. | reverse complement strand
CCGCCTTGCGGTGTCGGGACCTTGTGAGACGAGCGTGCGTTCGGCCGTGCCATCGCATAACGCACGAGGAATGGATGAAGCCACACGATCAGGAGTGCGGTCAGCGCGGCAGACGCGGCGACAACGATCAGGGCGACCAAGGTCCCGTGCCGGAACGGCTCAAGCAGAGTCGTCATCACATCATGCCGTCAAAGCGGTTCGCCGGCGCGACAGGTTCGAAAGTGGAGTTAAGAATGGTCGCCGCTGGTGCCGAGGTGTGGATCAAGCGACGCCGATGCGCAAGAGATCGTGCAGATGCACCACCCCGATCGGGCGGTTGCCTTCGACCACGAACATCGCGGTGATCTTCGCCGAATTGAGCGCCTCGATCACTTCGCTGACAAGTTGGTCCGGATTGCAGGTCTTCGGGCCGCGCGTCATCACTTCGTCAACGGTCTGCTCGGTCAGTCCGGGGCGCATATGCCTTCGCAGATCGCCGTCGGTGATGATTCCGCACAATTGGCCATGGGCATCGACGATGCCGATGCAGCCGACGCCTTTCGCGGACATTTCCACCACGGCGTCGGCCATGCGCGAACCGGTAGCGGCGATCGGAAGGCCGTCGCCGGTGCGCATCACGTCGCGTGCGAATTTGAGGAGCGCACCAAGCCGTCCGCCCGGATGCAGCACATGGAATTGCTGCGCCGAGAAGCCGCGGCTGTCGAGCAGCGCGATCGCGAGTGCGTCGCCGAGAGCAAGTTGCATGACCGATGAGGTGGTCGGCGCAAGGTTATGCGGGCAGGCTTCGCGCGCCTGCGGCAATGCGAGCACGACATCGGCGGCGCGGCCAAGCGTCGAATTGGCGTCCGAGGTCATCCCGATCAGGCTGATATTCCGACGCTTGGCGTAATCGATGATGTTCTTGAGTTCGGCGGTTTCGCCGGACCACGACAAGGCAAGGACGACGTCTTCATCCTGGATCATGCCGAGGTCGCCGTGGCTGGCTTCGCTCGGGTGCACGAAAAAGGCCGGCGTTCCGGTCGAGGCGAAAGTGGCCGCGAGCTTGCGGGCGACATGGCCGGATTTGCCCATGCCGGTCACAATGAGGCGCCCGCGCGCCGAGTCGTCTTTCTGCGAGGCGCGGATCAGGTCGATCGCGCCATTGAGCGCGCGGCCGAGCCCGTCCCGCAAAGCGGCCGCCAGCGCCTTGATGCCCTCCGCCTCGGCCTCGAGCGTCCGCACGGCCGAATCGATCATGCGCGCGCGGAAAAGCGCGTCGTCGTCGGCAATTTTCGGTCTGGCTTCAATCATCGGAAATCCGGTCCGCAGGACATGGGGTCCGATGGTATACGAAATCCCGGCGCCGATTAAAATTGACGAAAGCGGCCTTATTTGGCGATACCCACACAGGGGGCGCCGAGGGCAGGGGCGGGCCGGCCCCGCCGCCGTAGGGCCTTGCGTCAGTCGAATTGCGCGGGAAAATGTGACGTGGCGCTGGTTCAACGTATAGACGCATGGCGAAACGCCTCGGACGAGCGGCTCGAAAAATTGCGGCGGGTGGCCGATTTTCTGGTGGTGGGTATCGCCGCTGCGCTGCCCTGGTCGACCTCGGTGCTGTCGATCCTGCTCGCGGCCTGGATTCTCGCGGTGATCCCGACGATCCGGTTCGCGGAACTCAAGGAGACGCTACGGCTCCCGGCTGCCTATCTGCCCGTGGCCATTTTTCTGCTCGCACTGCTCGGCCTGCTCTGGGCGGACGTTGAATGGAAGGAACGGCTGCAAGGGCTGTCGCCTTTCCTGAAACTCGCGGCCGTGCCAGTCCTGATCACGCAGTTCCGTAATTCCACGAACGGGCGTGCTGTCTTCATTGCTTTTCTTGTGTCCTGCTGCGCATTGCTCATCGCCTCGACGCTGACGGCCGTGTTCCCCTCGGAACTCGGCCGCTTCGGAAAGCATCCGGGAATCCTCGTCAAGGACCGGATTTCACAGAGCACCATGTTCCTGATCGCGGCCATGGGCTTCATCTATGTCAGCCTCGACAGCTTCCGGCGCTCGGATCATCGCTGGTTCGTCGGCGGCGCGCTCCTGGCCGCCGCATTCCTCGTCAACATCATGTTCGTATCGACCAGCCGCACCATCCTGCTATCGATCCCGATCGTCGGACTGGTCCTTCTGATGTCGATGTTCCGGGAATATCGGTGGCACGCGCTCGTGGTCTCCATCGTCGCCGTCCTGATCGCTTCGGCCCTGATCTGGCAGAGCTCGTCGGCGACGCGGGATCGCGTGCTCGCGATCGCTCACGAGATCAATGCCTATAACGAAGATGACGTCCGCACCTCGTCGGGCGAGCGCATCGAATTCTGGAAAAAGTCCGCGCAATTCGTGACGGAAGCACCGATCATCGGCCATGGCACCGCGTCCACCCGCACGCTGTTCGAGAAAGTCGCGAGCCAGCAGAGCGGTGCCTCCGGCCTCGTCACCTCCAATCCGCACAACCAGATTCTTGCTGCGGCCGTGCAATTCGGGGCGATCGGCGTGCTGCTCCTTCTGGCGATGTGGGCCGCGCATGCCGGCCTGCTGCGGGTTGCCGGCGTCGCGGGCGCTGCGATTGCGATCATATTCACCCAGCATCTGATCGGCTCGCTTTTCAATTCGCATCTGTTCGACTTCACGCATGGCTGGCTTTACGTGGTCGGCATCGGCGTCGCGGCGGGCATGGCGCTGCGCGCCGCGCGCTGAGGCATCCTGCGATGTGTGGCATCGGCGGGCTTGTCGATTTCAGGCGACGCATGCGCGCCGACGACCTGCGCGCCATCGGCGAGCGCATGACGGGCGCCTTACGGCATCGCGGTCCTGACGATGCCGCCCACTGGAGCGACGCCGAGACCGGCATCCTGCTCGCGCATACCCGCCTGTCGATCGTCGATCTCAGCCCGCTCGGCGCGCAGCCGATGCATTCAAGCTGCGGCCGTTTTGTCCTCTCCTACAACGGCGAAATCTACAACGCGGCGGAGCTGCGCGCCGACCTTCAGGCGGCGGGCCGAAAGTTTCGCGGACATTCGGACACCGAAGTGCTGGCGGAAGGATGCGCGGTCTGGGGCGTCAGGGAGACGGTGCGACGGCTCATCGGCATGTTCGCCTTCGCCGTGTGGGATCGGCAGGACAGGTCTCTCTCCCTGGTGCGCGACCGGCTCGGCATCAAGCCGGTCTACTGGAGCCTTGCCGACGGGCGGATGATGTTTGCGTCCGAACTCAAGGCGCTTCGCGGCGTGCCGGGCTTCGACCCCGAGCTCGATCGGCAGTCGCTCGCGGCATTTCTTCGCTACAGCTACGTGCCGGCTCCGCGCAGCATCTTTCGCGGCGTCCACAAGCTGAAGCCGGGCACGATCCTGACGATTTGCGCCGAAGATCGCATTGAGGAAGAGCCCTATTGGTCGCTCGCTGATGTGGCGATGCGGGGCAAGGCCGACCAGAGCGACATGTCCGACGGCGAGGCGATCGACGCGCTGGATACGCTTCTGTCGGATGCCGTCAGCCGCCGCATGATTGCAGACGTGCCGCTCGGCGCGTTCCTGTCGGGCGGCATCGATTCATCGACGGTGGTCGCGCTGATGCGGAAGGCGAGCAGCGGCCCTGTGCGGACATTCTCGATCGGTTTTCAGGAGGCCGATTACGATGAATCGGCGCATGCTGCGGCCGTCGCGCGTCATCTCGGCACGGATCACACCGAGTTTGTCGTTTCTCCAGCGGAGGCGCGGGCCTGCATCACACGGCTGCCGGTGATCTTCGACGAGCCCTTCGCGGATTCCTCGCAAATTCCGACGTATCTCGTGTCCGAACTCACGCGGCGGCATGTCACGGTGGCCCTGTCCGGCGATGGCGGTGACGAATTGTTCGGCGGTTACAACCGATATGGTGCGGGCTATCGCCTGACCGCGACGTTGCGGCATTTGCCGCAGCACCTGCGAGAGAGCATCAGTCGGGCGATCACAGCCGTGCCGCCGTCGCGATGGGATGCGATATTTGGGCTGCTGCCGGCGACGATGCGGCCGCGGCAGCCCGGCTACAAGATGCACAAGCTCGCGGCCGTCCTGCCCGAGGACGAGCAGGGATATTACGAGCGGCTGATTTCGCCGGGCGATGAGGTCTGGACGCTGTTGCGCGATGCCCGTGAGCCGCATCTTGCGCTGGACGCCGTCGATCGCACCGCGTTGCCCGATGCGCGCGACTGGATGCAATTGATGGACACCGCAACCTATCTGCCGGATGACATTCTCACCAAGGTGGACCGCGCCAGCATGGCGGTGGGGCTGGAGGCGCGCGTTCCGCTGCTGGACCACCGCGTCGTGGAATTTGCCTGGCGGCTGCCGCAGCGGTTCAAATTCCGGAACGGCAGCGGCAAATGGCTGCTGCGGCAGGTGCTGTTCCGGTATGCGCCGTCCTCGCTGTTCGAGCGGCCGAAATCCGGGTTCAGCGTCCCGATCGGTGACTGGCTGCGGGGGCCCTTGCGGGAATGGGCCGCCGATCTGCTGGACCCGGCTGCGCTGCAGGCCGAGGGCCTGTTCGATGCGGCGAAGGTCACGGAAAAATGGCAGCTGCATCTTGGCGGCGCCCGGAATCTGGAGCACGGGCTCTGGAACCTGCTGATGTTCGAGGCCTGGCGGCGGGAATTTTCGGAGGCGACACGCCTCGCGGCTCCCGTGCCGGCGTGAGATCGTGCGCTGGTGGCGCCTTTGGTCGCCCCTTCCAAATCGATGACCGGGTCTGTATCTATGCGCCCGATCTCGCGACCGGGACCATCAGGTTTGAGAATGGCTTCAGCTCAAGGCGCCAAGGAGAATGCGACGCGATCCCTGCCAAGGGCGATGGCGCGCAGGGTTCTGGGGCTGATCAAGGATCAGCTCCGCTATCGCCCTTATTTCAATGCGGTCAAAGGGCGTTCGGCCAATGTTGCCGCGCTGATCAACCGCATGAAGGAGGCCTATCAGCCGGTCAATCAGCCGCTCATCCTGATTTCGCAGGTGGAGCGCTCCGGCGGCTCGATGCTGGCGCAGCTGTTCGACGGTCATCCCGATGTGCTGGCGCATCCGCACGAGCTCAAGATCGGTTATCCGAACAAGCGGATCTGGCCGCCGCTGGACATCGCCGATGTCGACGAGCAGTTTCGGGTGCTGTTCGAGCTGAACAACGTCGATTTCTTCGAGCGCGGTTACAGCAAGGGCAAGCACAACACCGACCGCATGAACTTCTTTCTCATGCCGCAGTTGCAGCTCGAGCTGTTTCGCGAGGCACTGAAGAAAGGCGTGCGCGCCAATGGGCGGGATGTCCTGAACGCCTATTTCACCTCGTATTTCAACGCCTGGCTCAACATGCGCTCGCGCATCGATCAGGCCCGTTTCGTCAGCGGCTTCGTTCCGATGCTGGCGGTCGAGCCGAACAACATGGACCAGTTCTGGGAGACCTATCCGGACGGTTATCTGATCTCATCGGTCCGCTCCCCGCTCAGCTGGCACCCCTCGTTCGCGCGGCTGAAGAGGGACGCGCCCGATATGACCAAGGTCAGCGCGACGGCGGCGCGATGGAATGCCTCGGTCGAGGCGATGTTCCGTGAACGCGCGCGCAAGCCGGACCGCGTCATCGTTCTGCGCTTCGACGATCTCGTGAAGAAGACCGAGGCGTCGATGCGCCTGATCTGCAGCCGCATCGGACTCGACTTTCATCCCGCACTGGTTACGCCGACATTCAACGGCGAGCCGATCGCTTCCAATTCCGCCTTTGCGCCGACCAAGCCGGGCGTGATGAACGATACGGTCGTGGAGCGGGAATCGCTGTTGAGCGACGAGGAGCGCGACCATCTCACCAAGCACTGCATGCCGCTCTACGAGCGTGCGATGAAGGAGCTGGTCGAGACTGTGTGAGTGGTGCGGACCCTTGCCGCGTTCAGTCCAGGGCGATTTCGGTTGAGGTGGAATCGCATCGCCCATTTCCAGTCATGCCCCGCGAAGGCGGGGCACCAGTATAAACTTGAAGCATTTGTGTTTACTGAATCGCCCGCCTTCGCGGGCGATGACAGCTCGAGAGAGCGGCTGCTTCAGTGAAAACTGAATGTGCCCTAAGGCAGAAGGTTCGCCGCAAACTGCCGGTAATTGATATCGGGTATGGCGTTATAGGGCGGATAGAATCGTCCGTGCCGGGAATAAAGGCCGATCACATAGGTGAAGTCCGTCCGGAAGATGTCGTTGCGGTCAGTTTTCACGAGGCTGTGCCAGGCATAGTCGGTTGACGTGTTCCGCTGCAGATCGCGAACCGAAACCACCTCGCCTTTCTCCGTCAGTCCGATCCAGGCGATGTCGGGATCGACGGCCATCCATCCTTTTTCGGTCAGGACTTCGGTCAAGGCGTGCGATCGCGTTCCGGGCGCGATCAAGGCGCGGATCGGACTTTGCGACTCTGACAGGTCATAGACCGAGATGTGACGCGACGGCAGGCCGACATAGGCGAGGATCTTCTCGATCGCGCGGCTTCGGTCAAAGCACAGCCCATAGCCGAGCTCCAGGAGGTCCTTGGGTTCGCGCTCGCGATCGAAATCGATCGGATCGGTCTTCGGTGCCGTCGCCAGCACCGCCTGCTGCACCTCCGCAATGATCTTCGCCTGCTCCTCGAACGAGCCGCCCACCGCGGCATTGCGCGTCAGGTGTGGCTTGCCCGCTGCCGCCAAAAGCTGCGGAATGGCCCTCACATCGGCCTCGGTGAGTGCTAGGGGGACATTATGCGCGGCGAGGAGCGCCGCGCATGCCGCGATCACCGCTGCCACGAGCGCCCCGAAAACAAGGGCGCGCCGGCGCTTCCGCGGGGCGGACCTCGACGCCTCACCGGTGATGGAATGGCTACTCACCAGACTGACCTTTCATCGGACAGCGTCTTAGCCTATCAGTCAAAACCGGGGGGAAAATTCTGAAAAGGCCACGACCGTCCCTCCTGATCCGGCGAGCGTTCAAGGTCTGCCCCGCCGCAACTGCGTGCCCATGACATCAAGGCCCATACGCGACCTCGTCAAACGCAACCTTGCCGGCTTCCCCGCTCTTACGCATGCCGCGCGGTTTTGTTATGTCGCCCTTCTGAACGCGCGCCTCGAAGCGGGAGCGGCACTGCGCTATGTCGCGGAACGCGCCACGTCCGCCGGCCGCGCCCGCCCCGTTTGGGAGGCTGCATTGCCATTGCAGCCGGTAAGGCGGGTCAGGCTGCCGGTCGAAGCGCGTTTCCTTCAACCCGAATCCTTATTGGCTTTCTGCCGGGACCGCGGCCTCGTCTGCGGAGCGGGCGGCGACGCGCTGTATCTGCCGCCTGCAACCTGGGCGGCGTCTCCACTGCGCGACTTGCAGACGAATTATCCGAAAGGTTGCGGCATCAAGATCAGCCGCGGGTCAGGGGGCGTGGACCAGCCCTACATGACGGGACGGCCCGGGCGGTACATGGCCCGGCGCATGTCGTATCCCCACAGCAAGCAGCTTTTGACATACAACGTCCTGCATGCTGCCGGACTTGCGCCGCGCCTCTACGACCTCGTCGAGGTCGAAACGCCGGATGGCACTTTGCGTGTGTGTTATGTCGTCGAACACGTCACCGCGGCGGCCCTCGAAGAGAACGACTGCACGCGTGTCGTCACCCAGCTGCGCGATCTCGAAACGCAGGGACTGCTGAAGCTGATCAGCGCGGCAGGCTGGTCGGGCGTGGATTTTCAAAAGCCCGATTGCAACGGGAACCTCATCCGTTCGGTCGCGTACCAGCGGCCGCTCTATGTCGACATCCATAATTTCACCTTGCCCGGCCACCAGCTTTATCTTTCGGAAACGTGGCGTGAGGCGGCCACGTTTGCGCCTGAGCCGCCGGTCCTCACGGATGACGCGCGCGCCTTCTACGCGCGCTTGCTGGACAACGAGATCGCACGATCCGCGGAAGCGGCCGCAATGGCCGACGCCAGCCTCCGCTTGCTCGATGAGGCTCATGTGTCGTTGGCCGATCGCGTGGCCGTTCACTGGGGCTGTGTCCATCCGCTGGACAGCGCGGAGGCGTTGCGGCGTGGCGCGCGCTGGCTGCACGCATTCCGGGATAAAGCGGCGTTGCCTTCTGCGGAACGGCTCTTGCTGGCCTTGGGGTGCACCCGGTTCTCTCTGGCTCCGATGCCGGCAGCAGATCGCGACGCGGCCGTCGCATTGCCGCCGTTCCTGTCCGCTATCGGGGGCTCCGACGCGCTGCTCCATTATCGCAGTGGACCTGACGAAACCGGATGGCCGCACGAGGCCCTGGCGCTGCCGTGGAAATACATGCTGTTCGAGCATCCGGCGCAAACCGGCGATTTTCAGGCCCGGCTCGACGCGCTTGCCGCCCGCCTGCCGGTCAGGCTAGTGGGATCGCGGGAAGTGCTCTGCGAGGCTTCACCCGTGGGACATGTGGCGTTGATTGAACGGACGAGCCGATGAGCCGATGCAGTGCGTTGCCCGTGCCGGGACCCGTCGGCGCATGACCTTGCCGGATTTCGCTCGCGATTTCGCAACCATCGACGCCTTTCTGGCGTGGTGGCTGGAGAATCCGGTGCTGCAGGAGCCTCATGCCGGCGTCTTCAACGGCTATTATGCCGGATATCGGGCGAAATTTACCTCCTATGTCCGGCATCATTACCGGGGCCAATCCGAAGAAGTCTGTCAGCTGATTGCTGCGCAAGATCGGCCGGCGCTGCTCGAGATCGGCGGCGGTTGCGGCACGGAAGCCTTGTGGTTCGCGCTGCGCGGCGCGCGCGTGCTCGCGATCGACGTCAATGCCGAGCGGCTCGCCGTGGCGCGGGCGCGCCAGGAGATCGTGGAGCAGGGCATCGGCCGGCGATTGGATCTGGAATTCCGCTTCTGCTCGTTGTTCGACCTTCCGCGCCAGCCGGACTTCGACCTGATCTGGATGGAGCAGGCGTTCCATCACGTCGAGCCACGCGACCGCGTCTATTCAACCATCGCGGCGCTGCTGAAACCCGGCGGCCGGGTCGTGATCTCCGAGGCCAATGGATGGAATCCGCTGCTGCAACTGGTGCTGCTGCGCCGGCGCGGATTTCGAACCGTCGTCGAACGCACGACCGAGGCCGGCGAGCGCATTCTTTACGGCAACGAACGCATCACCGTGCCATCCAGGATGGCGCGTGGTTTTGCCGAGGCGGGGATCACGCAGGATGCGGTCCGCTATTTTCGGGTGTTTCCCAATATCAGCGCCGCCGACCGCCTGATGCCGATCGAGAACTGGATTCCCGGTTCGGCCGCGCCGCTGTTCAGTCACTACAATTTCGTCGGCCGGAAAGCCTGAAACCTGCGCCTTATTGTGCGGGATCGAGCCCCGCGATCCGGGCGGCGCTTTCACCACTCAGGAGACCGCGGTAAAGCCGGTCGTATTTCTCGACGCACGTCTCGATTGAAAAGCGCTGCGTGGCGCTCGCCCGTGCGGCCGCGCCCATGCGCGAACGCCGCTCAGGGTCCGAGGCGAGCGCGAGGATTGCGTCCGCGAGCGCTTGCGGTTGATGCGGGGGGACCACCATTCCGGTTTCGCCGTGCGTGACCGCTTCGGCATTTCCGCCGACATCGGTCACCACCATTGGCAGGCCGGCGGCCAACCCTTCGATCAATGCGTTGGAAAAGCCTTCCTGATGCGAGCACAGAATTCCAAAGTCGGCGGCCTTGAGCAATTGCGGCACGTCGCTGCGCTCTCCCAGGAAATGGATGTTCTCCTTCAGGCCCAGCGCTGATGCCTGCTCGCGAAGCGCCTGTCCGATCCCGTCATCGCGTCCGACGCAAAGGAGCTGCCATGGTTGCGGAAGACGATCCGCGATTTCGCCAAGCGCCGCGATCAGATCGGCATGGCCCTTATAGGCAATGAGATTGGCGACGATGATCATCGTCAATTTCGTCGCCCCCGTGAAGGAAGGGTGCGGCCGCGCATCGGCAATCGCCGAGAGATCGGTACCGTTATAGATCAGGCCCACTTGCTCGGGCGCGCATCCTTCCTGCTGGATCAACTGACGGGCAATCTTCCTTGAGTTCGCAATGACTGCGGTCATGCGGCGGTGCAGCCAGGTTTCGATGCGATGCACCGCGGATCGGCCGCGCTGATACAGATTGAGACTGCGCCGGCTCATCACCTTGACGGGCACGCGAAAGGCGATCGCGAGCGGCGCGCCGAGCATGTAGGCGACCGGTAGAAAGACATGCACGATCTGCGGCCGTGTACGCCGGATCAGCGCCGCGAGCCTGAACCAGGCCATTGCAATGTGGGGCGCATCGGCAGTCCAATTCCGCGATGAGCCGCCGGAAACCTCGCGGCCGATCACCGTCACCCCGGCGGCCTCGACAGCGGCAGCCATTGGACCACGCCGCCACAGGCAAACAATAACCGGATTCCACCCGTAAGCCCGGAGCCGCGGCGCAACGAGCGAGAGGTGCTTCTCCGTGCCCCCGATATCGAGCGACATGGTCAGGAAAATGATGGTGCGGGACTGGTTTTCGCTATCGGCGGGCGGCGTCGCCGGCGACGAGGTGGTGGTCATGCGACATCATAGCGGCAATGTCGAATTCCGGGAAATCTGGTGATCGACAATAGGACCGTTTGTTTACTGCCGCCTGATTAGCGCATTGCTCAGACGAATAGCCGGATTCCCATCACGTAACGCGGGATCACGACCGACAGGATTGCGGCGATGATCGTTGAGATCGCCATCGCGAGGCCTGCTCCCGCGATCCCGTAAAGCGGGATCAACACCGCATTGAACGCGCAGGTGACGCCAAGGATAAGCAGCGTCAGGATGGTTTGCCACGTCGGGTAGCCACCGAGCGACAGGATCAGGCTGAAGCAGAGCGCGGCGCCGGCGGCCGGCAGCGCGAGCATCAGCCAGAGCAGAGGCTCGCGCGCGAGCAGGAATTCCGGGTTGTCCAGAATCAGACGAACCGCAATGGGAAAGCCGAAATAGGCGACGATCGCCCCCAGAGCGAGCAGCGGCGTCAGCGCGATGAAAGTCAGCCGGCTCATACGAAGAATCTCGTCGACTCGTCCGCCTTCGATATTGCGGGCGAGGCGAGGGTTCAGATTGTTGCGGATGACGAAGATCACCTGGATGCCGGCTTCGAAGAGCAGCGCTGCAACGGTGTAAATTCCTGCGGCGCGCGCGTTCATCAGGGCGCCGACCAGCAGGACATCGACGCGCTTGTTGAGTTCGGTCAGCAATCCCGCAGCGAATACGCGCAGTCCAAACGACGCGTGGCGCTTCGCCGCGGGTGCGAGCTGCGCGAGGCCGCCCCGGCAGGGGACCGCCCGGAGCACATAGAGCCCGAGCGGAATGCACAGCGCGAATTCCGCCGCCGAGAGGATGCCGGCGAGCCACGGCCCGGGCGCCCCGATCGCGACCATGATGCCCAGCGCGATCAGGATCAACACAAATCGGGCAGCCTGAAACACCGCGAAAGCGCGCATGTGCTGCAGCCCGTTGACCGCGCCGAGCAGGTATTTGTTGGCTGCGAATGGCAACAGGCCGGGCGCTGCGATGAGCCATGCTGTTTTGAGGTCCGGCACGCCGGGAAAGAAGTGGGTCAGGACGTCCGTTCCGAGAATCGAGAGCGATGTGACAAGGCTGGCGATGACGACGCACAACGCGAGCCCGCCATAGATCACCGCGGCCAATTGCTCCGGATTGTTTTCGCCGGCCTTCGCAATTCCGTGGAGGACGGACAATTGCAGGCCGAAGGATGCGATCTGCGAGATGCAGATCAGAAGGGTGAATGCGATATTGAATGTGCCGAGATCCGCGGGGCCGTAGAGGCGCCCGATCGCGATGTTGAGCGCGACACCAAGGACGGCAAGAAACAAAAGCGCAGCTATGTTCCAGACAACGCCCGTAAGGAAATCTGTGCGCATGTCGCGGCTAGACGCTCTCTGAAGCCGGCGGCTTCGCGTGCGATGGTGTGCCGTGCTCGATTTGCCCGGCTGGTTTAGAGAGCAGCCAAGACACCGGCCTGTCGAGATCGATACGCCGCCACAGGTCGGCGACCAGCCAGAGCCAGACCGGCGCGAGATGCGCGAGGAACCGGTTGAAGGTGTCGCCAAAGCCCAGCCTGTAGGGGTCCCTGCCGACGGCCAGAAGCATCATGAGAGCGAGCATGCTCACGATCAGCACAAAGCGCGGATCGCTGGATAGCAGTGGACGCGAACGCGCTCTGGCGAGGCGCCATGCAATGACCAGCGCGCCGACCAGGATCCACCAGGTGAATCCCCAGAAGCCGACCAGGAGGAACGTGTTCGTGAAGATCGCGGCCAGCGATTGGGTGAGCCGTATCGGGGCCACGAGGACCGCCAGACCCATGGCAACGACGGACAGGCCGAGCGTAATTGCCAGGGTCGAGCGATCGAGCCGGGCGATCTGCGCGCTGTAATGCGTGAGCGCGACGTAACCTGCATAGGCCCAGGTGATCGCAATCAGCACGGCAATCGAGAACCGGTTGAGGATGATCAGCCGTATCGAGGTGTCGACCTCCATGGAGGCGACGAAGCCGAGATACAGCGTCACGGCCACCGCGTTACCCAAAGCGAGTGTCAGACGCTCCCGGACGCTGAAATTGTCGTGGCGTATCAGGACGACGAGCAGGATGAGGCTGACGAGCGCAGCCTCCGCGCGGCCGATATCGATGCCAAAGAGCAGGATCAGCAGCGCGAGGACCGAAGCTTTATCCTGATCCGGCTTGCGGTCCTGGGTGATGACCGCAAACATCAATATCATGAAGCCGAGCAGGAGATGGTGGTTGAAATAGACGACGTGGATCATCGCCGACGTCGACGAGAAGATGATGAGGCACCCTAGGACGGCCGCGATCAGCGCGTAACCGATCCTCTGCAGCAGGGCGATAAGGAACAGCAGCTGCGCGATGGCGAACAACGGAATGAAATTCACGAGCTGG
>NZ_DATMRX010000186.1:0-13623 GCF_035565855.1 Pseudorhodoplanes sp. | reverse complement strand
GCCCGAAGCGCAGGCTGGCGCGCGCGATGCGGCCACAGCTTCAGCGACATTGCGAGGAGTCGACGGCGCTCGCGTGCTGCTCGATGCCCATCCGTCCCGCGGTTTCGTCGGCGGTGCCGCCCTCGACAAAGACGGCCGTCTCGCCGGCATGATCGACATGGCGCCGGCGACACTCGCGAGCCTAGCTCCGCAAACGGCTCGCATCTCACTGGTGCCGACGGCGACCATTCGCAAGTTCCTGGCGAATGTCGGCCTGCGACCGGTCGAGGGCAACGGCACCGTCGCCGATGCCAAGCATGCAGTGGTACGCGTGATCTGCGTCAGGAAATAACGCTGCGGGCACTGCGCATAGTCAAGCATCAGGACCGTCGGCTTCGCTGTCCGCGCTGTCACTTGTGCTCGAATTTCGGCGCCCGCTTCTCGACGAAGGCGGCCATGCCTTCCTTCTGATCAAGCGTCGCGAACAGCGAGTGAAACACGCGCCGCTCGAACAACACGCCTTCAGCCAGCGAAGTTTCGAACGCGCGGTTGACGGACTCCTTCGCCATCATGGCAGCCGGCAGCGACATCGATGCGATCGTGGTCGCGATCTTCATCGTCTCGTCCATCAATGATGCCAGCGGGACGACGCGAGCGACGAGACCGGAACGCTCCGCTTCCTGCGCATCCATCATGCGCCCGGTCAGCGTCATCTCCATCGCTTTGGCCTTGCCGATCGCGCGGGTGAGCCGCTGGGTTCCACCGATACCGGGGATGACGCCGAGCTTGATTTCGGGCTGACCGAATTTCGCATTGTCGGCCGCGATGATGATGTCGCATTGCATCGCAAGCTCGCAGCCACCCCCCAGGGCAAAGCCCGCGACAGCGGCAATCACAGGTTTGCGCGCGCGTGCGGCCGCATCCCACCCGGCGGCAAAATTGCCCATGAACGTGTCCATGTAGGACTGGTCTGCCATCTCCTTGATGTCGGCGCCCGCGGCGAATGCCTTCTCGGAGCCGGTAATGACGATGCAGCCGATTCCCGCATCGGCCTCGAAGGCGTAAATCGCCTTGTTCACCTCGCCGGCGAGTTCGGAATTGAGCGCGTTCAGCGCCTGCGGGCGATGAAGCCGGATCAGCCCGACCCGCCCATGCGTCTCAACCTGGATGCAGTTGTAAGTCATCGCAATTCGTCCCGGCTCTGCGTGATGGCCGGCCTTCTCTAACCGAACTCGGCAATGGCTGCCAGCAGGCGGTCGATATCCTCCGGCCGGGACAACCGGTGGTCGCCGTCCTTGACCAGCGTCAGCACCACGTCGTCACGCGCGATCCGTGAGACCAGCGATACCGCGTGTTGCCAGGGCACATCTTCATCCTTGACGCCCTGCAGGATGCGCACGGGGCAACCGGTTTCGATCAGGCCGCCAAGCAGCAGATGGTTTCGGCCATCTTCGATCAATTGCCGCGTGATGAGATAGGGCTCATCCGAATATTCGGATGGCCGCTGCCAGGAGCCGGTTGTCTCGATCTGTTTTCTGATGTCCGGCGGGAAACGCTCCCACATCAACACTTCGGTGAAATCCACCGCCGGCGCGATCAGAACGAGACCGGCAAGCGACCCTGTTCCCGCAACGCGGCCCGCGCGAATATTTCGCGCGAGCAGAAGCGATATCCAGCCGCCCATGGATGAACCGATGGCGATCGTCGGTCCGGTGCAGAACCGGGAAAACACCGCCTGGCTTTCCTCCAGCCAGCGGCTGATCGTGCCCTCTTCGAAGTCACCCCCCGATTCGCCATGGCCGGAATAATCGAATCGGATGCAGGCACGTTCTTGTTCGGCTGCCCAGCGGTCGACCGCGGCGGCCTTGGTGCCCTTCATGTCGGATTTGAACCCGCCGAGCCATAGCAACGCCGGGTAATCTCCGTCCCGCTTCCGCACCGCAATCGTGCGCGTTGCACTGCCCTCGCCGACCTCAATTGCCGTCAATTCTACGTCACTCATGATCGATGCTGATCCTGCCATCATCTTTTCGCCGTAAAGAGCTATGCAGCGTGATACCGGGCGGCGATATTCTCTGACACGTTTGCCTCACGGCAAGATAAGGCCTATCAGATAGGCTATATCTGGCCAGTATCGTTCGCGAATTCGGCTCAGCCGCACCAAGGCAGCTTGCGTTGGTGCTCGCAACAAGAGAGGTGAACGTTGAATTCCCGCTCCGCGGCACAAAGGATCGATTTTTCCGGGAGCGACGTTGCGCTGCCTGTTGAAAATCGTCGTGTCGCACCGCTGCGGCCACTCACCGTTCTGATTATCGTTCCGACCTTGCAGGCAGGCGCCGCCGAGATGGGTGCCGTCGACATCGTACGCATCCTGAGTGAGGCAGGACACCACGCCATCGTGATGTCGAGTGGTGGGCGGCTGGAGGCGCGCATCACGGCGTCGGGCGGAGAATTTATCCGCGCCGATGTGGCCAGCAAAAACCCGGCGGTGATGGCGCGCAACGCCGCGAAGATTTCGCGCGTCGTGCGGACCCGAAAATGCGACGTCATTCACGTACACGGCCGGGCCCCGGCCTGGAGCGCGCTCCTTGCCGCAAAGCTCACGCGCGTGCCCTTCGTGACGAGCTGGTACAAGGGTTTCCGGGAGCAGAACGCACTCAAGCGGCTGTACAACAGCGTGATGGCGCGGGGCGACCGGGTCGTCGCCGTGAGCGAGCAACTGGCCGACCTGATCTGCGAGCGCTATCGCGTTTCGCCCGCACGGATCGACGTGGTGCCGGCGAGTGTCGATGTGAAGCTGTTCGATCCTGCCGATATGTCGTCCGATCGCCTGGAAAATACGCGCCGAATTTTCGGGGTGACGGCGCAGGACAAGGTTGTGCTTGTCGTCGGACGCATGTTGCGGCGGAAAGGTCATCATGTTGCGGTGCAGGCTGCGCGCCGGCTCAAGGACATGGGCCTCAAGGATTTCGTTTTCGTTTTCGTCGGTGAAGGCGAAGGCCACAACAGCTATGCCGGAGAAATATGGGATCAGGTTCTCGCCAACGACCTGTCCGGCGTCGTGAGGCTGATCGGTCCGGTCGACGACATGCCGGCGGCCTACGCCACCGCATCGGTCGTGGTGTCGGCCGCCATCCAGGCGGAAGGCTTGCAGCGCACCATCCTTGAGGCGCAGGCCATGGAGCGTCCGGTGGTGGTGTCCGACCTCGGCGCCGGGCCGGATGCAGTCCTGGCGCCGCCCATAGTGCCGGAAGATCGGATGACCGGCCTGCGATTCTCGGCCGGCGACGACGGCGCGCTGGCCGCCGCCCTGGTCCGGCTGTTCTCAATGGCCCCGGCGCAGCAGGCGGCAATCGGCCTCCGCGGACGCCAATGGGTCATGGACCATTTCAATCCGCCGGCTGTCAGCGACCTCACCCTGCGGCTGTATACGGGCCTGGTCAGCGCAAAAAATAGCGCCTGACCGCGACACTTTGCGCTCAAAATTGCAGGATTTGTGGGGTTCTGGCGCCTGACGCCGTTGACTTGGACCCGTTTTGTCCCGATCTTCCGCGGGATCGTGCAGCGTACGGACGCTTGGCGAAAGCCTTGAATGCGCGCCGGACCTGCGGGGTTTTTATCGCAACAGCAACGGAGACTATCCAATTCGCCGTCCCATGAAAGCCGCGCCTCCCGTTCAGAAGGACGGTCCGCGCGTCAACGACGAGATCCGCAATCGCGAGGTCCAGCTGATCGACCAGGCCGGAACCAATCTCGGCACAATTCCGATCCAACAGGCTCTCGAAAAGGCATCCGAGGCCGGACTCGACCTCGTCGAAATCTCACCGAATGCATCGCCTCCGGTCTGCAAGCTCCTGGATTACGGCAAATACAAGTTCCAGGCGCAGAAGAAGGCCGCCGAAGCGCGAAAGAAGCAGAAGATCGTCGAGGTCAAGGAAATCAAATTCCGGCCGATGATCGACGACCACGATTACGACGTGAAGATGCGTTCGATGAAGCGCTTCTTCGAGGAAGGCGACAAGGTCAAGGTGACGTTGCGCTTCCGCGGCCGCGAGATGGCTCACCAGGAACTCGGCACGCGGTTGCTCGATCGGGTGAAAGCGGACCTCGCGCCTCTGGCCAAGGTCGAAATGGACGCCCGCTTTGAAGGCCGGCAGATGATCATGATCCTGGCGCCGCGGTAATGCGGCGTCGGGTTTTGCCCCCACAGACCTTACGGGGGAAGATGACCGAGGCCCGCCCGGACTCCGTGAGATTTAGTGGCCAACCAGCCTCCCGCCCCCGGGAGGTCGCGCCTTAAAGTCACAAGTCCAAGCACCCTATTTTACCACCGGCGGCCGTCAGCCCACAAAGTGCGGCGTTCAGGCCTCGTATGAGTTGAGTTTTTCCACACCCTCTGCCATAACCCGCCCGCTCGCCGCCCGGCTGATAAGGGCTGCCGTGGCAGCGACACTTGCTCATCAGCAAACGCTCGTTTTCGAGCCATTTCCGGCAGACGGACGGCTTTTGCCAGACGTCAGAGCCGCATCAGGAGAGCCAAATGCCCAAGTTGAAGACCAAATCGGGCGCCAAAAAGCGCTTCAAGATCACCGGCTCGGGGAAGGTCGTGTCCGCCCAGGCCGGCAAGCGCCACGGCATGATCAAGCGAACCACCAAGCAGATCCGCGACCTTCGCGGGACCCGCGTCCTGTTCAAGTCGGACGGGGACAACATCAAGAAATACTGGATGCCGAACGGCTGATCGCCGTCCGCCCTCCGTCTTTCTTCGTTTCTGCAATTCGGGTTCGCTAGAGGAGATCAGCCATGGCCCGCGTCAAACGGGGCGTTACCGCCCACGCCAAGCACAAAAAGGTTCTGAAGGCCGCCAAGGGCTTTTACGGCCGCCGCAAGAACACCATTCGGATCGCCAAGCAGGCGGTGGAGAAGGCCAATCAGTACGCCTTCCGCGACCGCAAGCGGCGCAAGCGCACGTTCCGCGCCTTGTGGATCCAGCGCCTGAACGCTGCCGTCCGTCCGTTTGGGCTGAACTACAGCCAGTTTATCGACGGACTGAACAAGTCCGGCCTGCAGATCGATCGCAAGGTGCTGTCCGATCTCGCGATCCGCGAGCCGGCCGCATTCGAGGCCATCGTCGGGAAGGCGAAGGCCGCTCTCGCGGCTTAAGGTTCACACGGCGTCGTCGCCAGGCGTCATTGCGGAGCGCGTCTCCTCTCGAAATCTGGCGACCCATCAAGACCTGACTTTTCACGAGGGGATGGATGCCCGGATCGGTCCGGGCATGACGACTGAAAGAGCGTCATCCCATGTCCGATATCGCTGAACTCGAAGCGACGATCCTGAAAAGCATTGACGCCGCGGCCGACGAAGCGGCGCTTGAGGCCGTGCGCGTCTCGGCGCTCGGCAAGAATGGCTCCGTCTCCGCTTTGCTCAAGTCTCTCGGCGCGATGACGCCGGAGGAGCGCAAGGCGAAGGGACCCGCGATCAACGGCCTGAAGGATGCCGTCAACGCAGCTCTCACTGCGCGGCGCGAAGCGCTGAAGAACGCAGCGCTCGATGCGCGGCTGAACACGGAAAGAGTCGATGTCACGCTGCCGGTACGGGAAAGTCCCGCCGACAGCGGGCGCATCCATCCGATCACCCAGGTGATCGACGAACTCACCGCGATCTTCGCCGATATGGGCTTCGCCGTCGCCGAAGGTCCGGACATCGAGACCGACGACTACAATTTTACAAAGCTGAACTTTCCCGAGGGCCATCCGGCGCGGGACATGCACGACACCTTCTATTTCAATCCGAAACCGGATGGCTCGCGGCTCCTGCTGCGCACGCACACGTCGCCGGTCCAGGTGCGAACGATGCTGTCGAAGAAGCCGCCGATCCGCGTGATCTGCCCCGGCCGCACCTATCGTTCGGATTCCGACCAGACCCACACGCCGATGTTTCATCAGGTCGAGGGCCTCGTCATCGACAAGGGCTCGCATCTCGGCCACATGAAGTGGATTCTCGCCGAATTCTGCAAGGCGTTCTTCGAGGTCGACAACGTCAAGATGCGGTTCCGGCCGTCCTTCTTTCCGTTCACCGAGCCGTCGCTGGAAGTCGACATTCAGTGCAAGCGTGACAAGAACGAAGTGCGCTTCGGTGAAGGCGACGACTGGCTCGAGATTCTCGGCTGCGGAATGGTGCATCCGAATGTGCTGCGCAATTGCGGGCTCGATCCGGACGAGTACCAGGGCTTTGCATGGGGCATGGGTATCGACCGCATCGCCATGCTGAAATACGGCATGCCCGATCTGCGCCCGTTCTTTGAAGCCGACATGCGCTGGCTGTCGCATTACGGGTTCCGTCCGCTGGACTTCCCGACGCTCGCCGGAGGCTTGAGCAACTGACAATGGCCGAGCCCGGAAAGCCGAAGAGCGGACTTGCCGGTCTGATTGCCGCACTCACCAACAATCTGGATGAGGCGACTATCTCGTCCTATGCGCATTCACTGGCCCATTGGGACGCCGAGCGGACCGGGGCGACATCGGCCGCGTTTCAGATCCTGGACACCAAGGCGGCCGGATTACTGACGCATGTTTCCATGATGATCGCAGGACTCGGCATCGTTGCGCCGCTCCTGGCGCAGCATCGTTTCGAGGAAATCGTCATCGTTTGCGAGATCATCGTTTATCTGCTGATCTCGATCGGCTGCCTGCGATGTCTTTCTGTTCGCTCTGTGGAAGCGCTCCAACACCCGAGCATTCAGCGCGAATTGATCGTCAAGCATGAGCTCTACCGGCTCTGCAATAACGCCACGATCTGGTTCACCATAATCGTCTTCGCAAGCTTTCCTATCATGCTGAGCTTCCCTTGATCCTGCCCGAGTTCGCGCCATGAAATTCACCCTGTCCTGGCTGAAAGAGCATCTCGAGACCGACGAGCCGCTTGAGGCCATCGTCGACAAGCTGACGATGATCGGTCTCGAAGTGGAGAAGGTCGAGAATCCCGCGGACAAATACGCTCCGTTCAAGGTCGTGGAGGTGATCTCCGCCGTGCAGCACCCCAATGCGGACCGGTTGCGCGTCTGCATGGTCAATACGGGTGAGGGCAAGCCCCTGCAGATCGTCTGCGGCGCCCCGAATGCGCGCGGCGGCATGAAAGCGGTGCTCGGCTTGCCCGGCACCTATATCCCTTCGAAGGACATCACGCTTAAAGTCGGCAAGATCCGCGACGTCGAAAGCCAGGGAATGTTGATCTCCGGCGCCGAGATCGAATTCAACGACGATCATTCGGGCATCATCGAAATGCCGGCCGATGCGCCGGTCGGCGTGCCCTTCGCCGAAGTGCTGGGCCTCAACGATCCCATCATTGAAATCAACCTGACGCCGAATCGCGCCGACTGTACGTCGGTCGCCGGCATTGCACGCGATCTCGGTGCGACCGGTATCGGCAAATACCTGGAGCGCACGCCGAAGCCGGTGAAGGGCGGCTTTCCCTGCCCGGTGAAGGTGACGCTCGATTTCGGATCGACGCCGTCGCTGTGTCCCGGCTTCGCGCTCCGGCTCGTCCGCGGCGTGAAAAACGGGCCGTCACCGGAATGGCTGCAGAAAAGGCTGACTGCGATCGGCCTGCGCCCGATCAATGCACTCGTCGACATCACCAATTTCATGACCTACGACCGCGGCCGGCCGCTGCACGTCTTCGACGCCGAAAAGGTGCACGGCAATCTGGTCGTGCGCCGCGCCAAGGCGGGCGAAGAATTGCTCGCGCTCGACGGAAAGACCTACAAGCTCGACGATTCGATTTGCGTCATCGCCGACGATAACGGGGTCGAATCCCTCGCCGGCATCATGGGCGGTGAGCTGTCCGGCTGCGACGAAACCACCACCGACGTCCTGATCGAATCGGCGCTGTGGGACCCGATCAACATCGCGCAAACCGGCCGCAAGCTCGGCATCAACTCCGATGCGCGCTACCGGTTCGAACGCGGCGTCGATCCCAATTTCATGGTGCCCGGCCTTGAACTCGCCACCCAGATGGTGCTCGACCTGTGCGGCGGGGAAGCGTCGGAGAATACGGTGGTCGGCTTCACGCCGGCCGAAGACCGCCCGATCGACTTCCCGATCGATGAAGTGAAGCGGCTCGCCGGACTCGATGTCCCCTTGGTGGAGATGAAGCGGATCCTCGGCCATCTCGGTTTCTTCGTCGCGGGGAACGGTCCGGTCGTGAAGGTCGCGGTGCCGTCCTGGCGCGCCGATGTCGAGGGCAAGGCCGATCTGGTCGAAGAAGTCGTGCGTATCGTCGGCGTCGACCAGGTGCCTCTGACACCCTTCGAGCGGGGCGACGCGCCCCGCAAGGCCGTGCTGACACCGATCCAGAACCGAACCCGCAAGGCGAAGCGCGGGCTCGCCGCGCGCAACCTTGCAGAAGCGGTGACCTGGTCCTTCATCTCGAAGGCAGAGGCTGAATTGTTTGGTGGCGGCCAGCCGGAACTTGCGCTCGCAAATCCCATCGCTTCAGATCTCTCGGACATGCGGCCGAGCCTCCTTCCGGGGCTGATCGCCGCGATCCAGCGCAATGCCGACCGCGGCATTCCCGATGCCGGGTTGTTCGAGGTCGGCCAGATTTTCCGCGGCGACCAACCGCAGGATCAGTTCACCGCGGCGGCGGGGCTGCGCCACGGTCTCTCCCGCGCCGATGGTACCGGACGCTTCTGGATCAATGGCGCGAAGGAGCCCGATGCGTTCGAGGCGAAGGCGGATGCGCTTGCAGCGCTTGCCGCCGCCGGCGCACCGATGCAGGCGCTGCAGATCGTTCCGGGCGGACCCGCCTGGTACCACCCCGGCCGGTCCGGCACGATCCAGATCGGACCGCAGAATGTGCTCGGCCATTTCGGCGAGTTGCATCCGCGCGCGCTGGAGGCATTGAAGGCCGAAGGGCCGATCGTTGGCTTCGAAGTGATCCTCGATCGTATCCCGGAACCGAAGGCGAAGCCGACACGGGCCAAGCCGGCACTCGACATTTCGCCATTCCAGCCGGTGTCACGGGATTTCGCCTTCATCGTCGGCAAGGATGTGAAGGCAGCCGACATCGTGCGGGCCGCGCAGAATGTCGACAAGAAGCTGATCACCGGCGTGACGGTGTTCGACGTCTACGAAGGCAAAGGTATCGAACCGGACAAAAAATCCGTGGCGATCGCGGTCACATTGCAGCCACGCGACAAGACGATGACCGATGCGGAAATCGACGCGCTTGCTGGCAAGATCGTGGCGGAAGTGGGCAAGCGCGTCGGCGGCACGTTGCGCTCATAATCCGGGAATTTGTCGTCGCCGCGACAGCGGGGGGCCTCTAACCACCCTCGCCCATAATCACATCTCCATGTCAGAGATTTGATGCGTCGCAATGTCCCTGCGACGCAGAGAAACAACTTTGTGACTCATTCGTTGGCCATTCTTATGGCCTCGAAATCTGGAGTTGACGCTATGTCTCTATCGAAATTGTTGAGCGTGTCGGCCGGGCTTTCTGCCCTCGCCCTCGCTGCATTCCTGGCGCCGTCCGCCGCCTCGGCGGCACCGGCCGCGACCGGCTTGTCGGCGCTCGGGGCGCCGGATCGGCAGCTGGTGCAGGACGTGCGCTGGCGTGGACGTCCCTATTACGGCTACCATCGTCATTACGGCCGGGACGCAGCGATCGCGGGCGGCATTATCGGCGGTCTCGCACTCGGCGCCGCAATCGCCGGCGCAGCGTCTGCTCCGCCGCCGCCTCCGGGTTACGCGCCTGCACCCGGATACGCTCCGCCGCCGCCCGACTGGATCGCTTATTGCGCGTCGAAATACAAATCCTTCAATCCGGCGACCGGGCTCTATCTCGGCTACGACGGTCAGTATCATCCCTGTCAGTAGCTTGATCACCTCACCGGTAATCTGTGACGTCAAAGGCGCTGCCAACGGCAGCGCCTTTTCGCGTTCTGCTAGGCTTTCGAAATCGTAAACACCACACCTGATCTGTTGGATAAGGGAGCAACACTTCGAAAACGGCTGTTTGATACAAATCCAACCGATCTGGTGCCGCAGCCGGATTGGTGGAAAGCCATGTGCGACACTTCCAAAGTCAACCTCGCTGCCCGTGCGTTACGCGCCATCACCCCGCGCGTCATTCGCAGATTCGCACGAAAGAATGACGGCGCGGCCGCCGTCGAATTCGCGATGGTCGCGGCACCCTTCCTGGCCCTGGTGTTCGCGATTCTCGAGACGGCCCTTGTCTTCTTCGCGGGCCAGGTGCTCGAAACCGCGGCCGCGGATTCGGCGCGACTGATCCTGACCGGCCAGGCGCAAAAGGGCGGACTGGATCCAACGCAATTCAAAGACGAGGTCTGCAAGCGCGTATTCGGCCTGTTCGATTGCGCCAACGGCATCACGGTCGACGTGCGCACTTACAGTTCGTTCGGCTCCGCCGACACGTCAAAGCCGATCGATTCGAGCGGCAAGCTCACGTTCACCCCGAGCTTTGCTCCCGGCAAAGCAGGCGACATTGTCGTCGTTCGCTTGTTGTATCAATGGCCGGTCTATGTGTCGCTCCTCGGACTGAACCTCGCCGACCTCAACGGCGGCAAGCGCCTGCTGATGGCGACCGCGGCATTCAAGAACGAACCCTTCGAGTGAGGCAACGCAGATGCGCATGTTACGCTCGATCGTTGCAAAACCGCTCTTTCCAGCGTGCTTGCGTGCGTTCGTCACGGACAAGCGCGGCGTGTCAGCGGTGGAATTCGCCCTGCTGCTGCCGCTGATGCTCACGCTCTATCTTGGCGGCGTCGAGCTATCGCAGGGCATCAGCATCGACCGCAAGGTGACGCTGACGGCACGCACCGTCGCCGATCTTGTTGCACAGGCCCAGAGCGTCAGCACCGCGACGACCGCAGATGCCGCTTCCGCGCTCGGAGCCGCAGCCGCGATCATGGCGCCCTATCCGATCGATGCAGCGAAGATCGTCGTGTCGCTGATCGAGATCGACAAGAATGGCAACGCGAAGGTCAAGTGGAGCAGCGCCAAGAATGCTACGCCGCGCGCAGCTGGATCTTCCGTGACCCTGCCGACGGCTTTGCAAGTTCCTGAGACCTCTCTGGTCCTGGGCGAGGCTTCCTACGACTATCAGCCTTCGATCGGATATGTCGTGACCGGATCGATGAAGCTGAGCAACCAGATCTACATGCGGCCGCGGCTCGATACCGCTACATGAGATTGATCGCCCTTACGGGATCGGCAGGCTGGTGGTCGACTTGATCTTCTCCATCGCAAAGCGCGAGGTGACATTCTTCAACGGCGAAGCGGCGATCAGCCTCTTGTAGAAGGCGTCATACGCCTGCATGTCCTGAACGACGACCCGCAGCATATAATCCACGTCGCCCGCCATCCGGTAGAATTCCATCACTTCGGGCATCGCGCTGACGGCGCCGGCAAAGCGCCCGAGCCAGCCTTCGGAATGGTCGTCTGTCTCCACCGACACGAAGACCGTGATGCCCAGTCCAACCTTGTCCTGATCGACAATCGCGACTCGCCGCTGGATCACGCCCTCGGCTTCGAGCTTCTGGATTCGCTTCCAGCACGGGGTGGAGGACAGACCGACCCGCTGGCCGATCTCGGCGACGGAGAGCGATGCGTCTTCCTGTAATGTCAGGAGAATTTTGCGATCAATGGCGTCCATTCTACACCTGGAATATTATTTCCTTCTGCGCAGTGGGTGCCGATATATATGGAAAAATATTCTAGGTGAAGCTCTGATTTACGGGGCTGTCCGCAAGAAGGCGCTCCACTTCGTCGCGGTACGGCGTCGCCGCGCCACCCCCGATCCGGCTGCATTTGATCGCGGCCGTGGCCGCCGCAAAGCGCATCGCCGAGGGAATATCCCGCCCTTCGGCGAGCGCGAGCGCAAAGGCGCCGTGGAAGACGTCCCCGGCCCCCAGTGTATCGACGGCTTCAATCTGGAAAGCCGGCATGCGGCGCACGGCACCTCGATCAAGCCACAGCATGTTCTCCGATCCATGCGTGACAGCAAGAAAGGCTTCCGTGCGCTCGGCAACCGCGGACAGCCCGGCGGCAAGGTCGTCCGTGCCCGCAGTCAGGCGCAATCCCTCTGCGGAAAACACGACATGCGTCGATACCGACAGCAACTCGTCCGTCATCCGTGACGGCCGGTCGCCGTCGAGCACGACGATCTCGCCTGCCGCGGCCGCAGCGCGCGCAACCGGCAGCACGAACTCGGGAAAGCGGTTGTCGATCAGGACGGCATCCGCACCCACAATTGCGCTTTCGGGATCGCGCGGCCGCGCATTATCGAGCTTTGGGTCGCGGTAGCTGATGATGGTGCGCTCACCCTCGCCATGAATGAGGATTGACGACCGCGACGTCGCCGCCCCATCCACGCGAACGACATGCGCGACATCGATGTCTTCGTATTGAAGCTTCGCAAGAACATTATCGCCCGTCAGATCGCGTCCCGGCGGTCCGCCGAGCGGTGAAATCACGCGCGCCCGTCCGCCCAGGCGGCCGATCGCAATCGCCGCATTCGCAGCGCACCCGCCCAGCACCGAAAAGAAATCCTCCGCGCGGGTCTTCGTCCCTGGGGCGGGAAACGCGGCGAGGCGATAGACATGATCGATCACCGACATGCCGGCGCATACGATCAGCTTCCCGGCACCGACGCTAGCTGAAGACGCCATCGCCTTTTTCTACCCAGGCCCGGATGATGTGATGCGCGATCGCGACCGGCGGCGGCGTACCGAGCCCGTCCGGATGCGTCCGCATCAGCATCGCAGCGGCTTCGTCTCGCGAGAACCAGCGCACATCCTCCAATTCATCCCGGTCGACCACGATGTCCTCGGAGATCGCTTCGGCATGGCAGCCGATCATCAGGGATGACGGAAAAGGCCACGGCTGCGAGGCGAAATAACGCACGCGGCCGCAGCGAATTCCCGCTTCCTCCAAAGTCTCCCGACGCGCCGCTTCTTCGATCGTCTCCCCCGGCTCGACAAACCCAGCGAGGCAAGACCACATGCCCGACACGAAGCGGGTCTGGCGGCCGAGCAGACAAAACTCCCCGCGAACGGCGAGCATGATAACCACCGGATCGGTGCGGGGAAAATGCTGCGCCTTGCAATGCGGGCAATCGCGCCGCCACCCGCCCTGCACCACCTCGGTCGGGTGTCCGCAATTGCTGCAGTAATGCCGGCGCGCATGCCAGTGCAGCAGCGCCTTGGCTTCGGCCAGTGGCGCGAGATGATCCTCGGCGACAAGTCCCTGCACCGCAATCGAGCGCAGATCGGTGACGTGATAGCGCTCGTTTGATTTCAGAGCCTCCACCGTCTCCTGCGGTAACGACACTCCGAAACGGCCGGCCTCACGCAGCAATCCGAGAAAAACCCGCTCCGATCGCGGTGCAATCGCCTGCAACTCTTTCGACGTGAACATCGGATCGAAGGTGTCGCCCGCGCGCTTCAAGAGGATCATCTCGCCGCTGACCAGATAGAAGCCGCACGTCTCCTGCGCGGCACAGGCGGTCAGGAATTGCGGGTCGATGCGCCGCACAGCAGCGCGGTCGAGCTTGCTGTCGACGTAGCCGAGATGCGGCCAGGGTCCGAGACTCATTGGTTTTTGCATGTCAGGCTATGTC
>NZ_DATMRX010000185.1:0-3270 GCF_035565855.1 Pseudorhodoplanes sp. | reverse complement strand
GCTGGAGAATGCCGATCTCGTCGGCACCGATCTCACGCTTGCGATCCACAAGACCGTGCTGCCGGAAATCGAGAGCCGGCCGGGGCCATCGCCTTATCTGGAGAAGCTCGTGGCCGAGGGCAAGCTCGGCTTCAAGTCCGGTGAAGGCTTTCGCAAATGGACACCGGAGCAACAGCAGGCGTTGCGCGCGCAAGTCACGCAGCATCTGAAGGCGGCGCGCGCGAAGGATCGCGGCGAAGGCTGATGATACAAAGCGCGTCGGCGATGTCGACGCGCAGCTGATTGACCCGGCAACCTCTCGCGAGCAGCAAGGCTGCTGCCGAGCAATGCGGACAGGTTTAGTTTTGCGATAGCATTTCCCCTCTCCCGCTTGCGGGAGAGGGTGGCGAGCAGCCAAGCTGCGAGCCGGGTGAGGGGAAATGCGAGAAGGTCAGAAGCGCAACACCGCCCGCGCCCTTCGCCGCTCGGCAACCGATGCCGAGCGGGCGATGTGGCACCTGTTGCGAGATCGACGCCTAGGTGGCGTGAAATTCCGCCGTCAGGTGCCGATCGGTCCCTTTGTGGCGGATTTCGCTTCAATCAAAGACCGGCTTGTCGTCGAACTCGATGGCGGACAGCACGCCGAAAGCCCATCAGACACGCGACGGGATTCCTATCTGGCCGCCGAAGGCTGGCTTGTCTTGCGCTTCTGGAACAATGACGTGATGCAGAACCGAAATGGCGTGCTGGAGAGAATTGCGGAGGCAATCGCCCTCACCCGGCCCGGTCCTTCGGACCGGGCCACCCTCTCCCGCAAGCGGGAGAGGGATTAGACTAGCGCCGCCCGCACCAACCGCCGGTCACTCCTTCTGCAGCCCGATCTCCTTCACCACCTTGCCCCACGCATTGTACTGATCGCGAATATAGGCGGCGGTGGATTGCGGCGTGCCGGCGCCGTCGGAATAGAAGCCGACCTTCTGCATGCGCTCCTTCACCTCGGGGTCCTTGAGCACCTCATCAAGGGTGCGGTTCGCCTTCTCGATGATGTCGGCCGGCGTGCCAGCCGGCGCCACCAGCACGAACCAGCCGATGAAGTCGAAGCCCGGATAGGTCTCTGCGATCGGCGTCACCTGATCGAAGCCCGGCACCTTCGATGCCGAGCTTGTCGCGAGCGCGCGCAACTGCCCGCGCTGCATGAATGGCGCCGCCGATGGCACGGCGAGCATCACCACCTGCACCCGGCCGGCCACCGTGTCCTGGATCCCCTGCGGCATCGCCGTGTACGGCACCTGCGTCAGGTTCACCCCGCCCAGCTTGCTGAGCCACGCCGTCAGCATCCCGGAGAAATTACGCTGACCGTCGGTCGCGACCGACAGGCTTCCGGGCTTGGCCTTTTCCAGCGCGATCAGCTCCGGCAGGTTTTTGGCCTCGATGCTCGGATGCGCCATGACGAAGAACGGCACCCGCGCGATTGTGCCGACCGGCGCGAAATCCTTCTCGGCGTCGTAGGGCAGCGTCTTGAAGGTGTGCGGATTGGTCACGAGCGCCGCGGCGGTCGCGAACAGGAAGGTATAGCCGTCGGGCGCGGACCGCGCGGCGGCCTGCGCGCCGATCACATTGCCGCCGCCGGGTCGGTTTTCGACCACGACCTGCTGGCCGAGCGCCTTGCCGAATTTTTCGCCAATCAGGCGTGCGATAATGTCGGGCGTGCCGCCTGCGGCCTGCGTGACGATGAAGCGGATCGGCCGGTCCGGCCAGGTCTGAGCCTGCGCCTGCGCGTCACCGACAATGGCGCCCAGCAACACCAGCATCGTAAGCGCCCGAAACATCATGCTGTGACTCCCGAATTTCCCGGCACTTTTGAATGGGCCGCGTTTAGTGTCTGTACCGTAAGTCAATACGGCTGTATCGTCTATCAGCACTGCGATCGCGGCTTCAACCTGCGACGGATTTACGGAGCAACGATCGCTGGCTATAGCTTCGCGCGTCCTTTCGTCCCACCTTCCGCCGGCATTCCATTCCATGACCCGTTTCGGCCTTCGCCGCCCCAGCAGCCGATGAGCGAGACCGTAAGCGAGATCGTCGCGGCACATCTCTCCGGCGCCGCCACCCCCGAACAGACCATTCGCCGCTGCTACGAGCGCATCCGCGCCTATGACGATCCGGCGGTCTTCATCACCCTGCGCGAGGAGGCACAGGCGCTCGCCGAGGCGCGCGCGCTGATGGCCGCAGGACTGGAGGGCAAGCCGCTCTTCGGCGTGCCGGTCGCGGTGAAGGACAATATCGACGTCGCCGGCCTGCCGACCACCGCGGCCTGTCCGGCTTTCGCCTATGACGCCAGCGCCGATGCCACGGCCGTCGCGCAACTGCGGCGCGCCGGCGCCATCGTGATCGGCAAGACCAATCTCGATCAATTCGCGACCGGACTGGTCGGCGTGCGCTCGCCCTATGGCGTGCCGCGCAATCCGTTCCGCGACGACCTCATCCCCGGCGGCTCGAGCTCGGGATCGGCTGCGGCGGTCGCCGCCGGTCTGGTGCCGATTTCGCTCGGCACCGACACGGCCGGCTCCGGGCGTGTGCCGGCCGGGCTCAACAACATCGTTGGATTGAAGCCGAGCCTCGGTCTGATTTCGACCGCAGGTGTCGTACCGGCCTGCCGCTCGCTCGATTGCGTCTCGGTATTCGCGCTCACGGTGGACGATGCCTTTGCCGCGTTGCAGGTGATGGGCGTTCCCGACGCGAGCGACCCGTTTTCCCGCGCGATGCCGCTCGGCCGGCTGAGCGCAGCGCCGCATGCGATGGTGATCGCCGTCCCGGACGCCAACGGGCGCATCTTCTTCGGCGACACCAGAAGCGAGCAATCGTTCGAGACCGCGATCGCGCTGTTGCGCAACATGGGCGCCGAGATCCGCGAGATCGATGTCTCCGCGCTGCTCGAGACGGCGCGGCTCCTCTATGAGGGTCCGTGGGTTGCGGAGCGCTATGCCGCAGTCGGCGCCTTCATCGAAAGGAATCCGGACGCGGCGCATCCGGTGACGCGCCAGATCATCCTTGGCGGGGGCAAGCTCAGCGCCGCCGACACCTTCCGGTCCTTCTATCGGCTGGCGGCGCTGAAGCGAAAAGCGCTCGAGATCTTCTCCGGCATCGACGCGCTGATGGTGCCGACGGTCCCCGCCGCCTACACCGTGGCGCAGCTCGAGGCCGATCCGATCGCGCTCAACAGTAATCTCGGGACCTACACCAATTTCGTCAATCTGCTCGACCTGTGCGGCCTCGCGGTGCCGGTGTCCT
>NZ_DATMRX010000184.1:0-16579 GCF_035565855.1 Pseudorhodoplanes sp. | reverse complement strand
GCATTTCGCCTATCCGGTCGGCGATCCTGGCTCCGCGGGTCCGCGCGAATTCGCGATCGCCGCCGAACTCGGTTTCAGGACCGCCGTCACAACGCAGCCGGGCGTCCTGTTCCCGGACCATCGCAATCACCTGACGGCGCTGCCGCGGATCTCGCTGAATGGCGAGTTCCAGCAATTGCGCTATCTGCGGGTGTTGATGTCGGGCACCGCGACGGCGATGTGGAATGGGTTCCGCCGGACGCCGAAGGCTGCCTAACGCTTCCGGCCGCCTTCCATCCAGCGGATCAGCGGCATCGCAGGGAAAATCCAGCCGATGCCTGCCACGACATAGAAGATCATCGCCGCCAGCACATTGGGGCTCGAAAACGCAAATTGCGCGAAGGCCATCGCAAGCAACGCCCAGACCGCCACCAGCAGCAGCAGGAGAATGGCGCCGATCAGTTTCCGGGTGCGGATGGACATGGCCGAAACTTGCGTTATATCGCGGACGCCTGCTGACTATAGGGTCGGCGGCGGACCGGCAAGACGCAGATGACCAGCCTCCAACACAACGCGCGGTTTCACGCCGTCAGAATCTGGCTCCTGATCGTTGCGGCCATGGTCGTTGCCACGCTGATCGTCGGCGGGGCCACGCGCCTGACGGGATCGGGGCTTTCAATCGTCGAATGGAAGCCCGTCACGGGAACCGTGCCGCCGCTGACCGAGGCGCAATGGGCGGCGGAGTTCGACAAATACAAGCAGATCCCGCAATACCGCGAGCTCAATCGCGGCATGTCGCTGTCGGAATTCAAGACCATCTATTGGTGGGAATGGGCGCACCGCCTGCTCGGCCGAACGATCGGCGCGGTGTTCCTGATCCCGTTCCTGTTTTTCTTGTGGCGCGGCTGGATCGGCCGTGAGCTGCGTTGGCCGCTTTTCGGATTATTTGCGCTCGGCGGCGTTCAGGGGGCGGTCGGCTGGTGGATGGTCTCGTCGGGACTGGCCGAGCGGGTCAGCGTTTCGCAATACCGGCTCGCGTTTCACATGACACTGGCCTGCGTGATCTATGCGGCGATCGTCTGGACCGTCGCGCGCATGAAGGCGCTGCCATTCATTGAGACGCCGGTCCGCGTGCGGATTGGTGCTGCCATCCTCGCGCTTCTCGTGCTTGCGCAGATCTATCTTGGCGCGCTGGTCGCGGGACTCGATGCAGGCCTCGTCTACAACACCTGGCCGCATATCGACGGCGCGCTTATTCCGCAGGCCGACCGGCTCTGGTTCGAAACGCCGCTATGGCGCAACTTCTTCGAGAACGCGCTGACGGTGCAGTTCAATCACCGGATGCTGGCTTATCTCATTCTCCTTTTCGCGATCCTGCATGCATGGGACACCGGCCGCAGCGTTCATGACCGGACCACGCGAGCCAATGCGGCATTGATCGTGCTGCTGATCATCGTTCAGGCCATGATCGGCATTGCGACGCTGCTATTCGCCGTGCCGATCATGCTCGCCTTGCTGCATCAGGCGATGGCCATACTGGTATTGACCGTCGCCGTGGTGCATGCCGCACGTCTTATCCATAAGCCGGTTGCGGCACCGGCGTTGTCGCCAGCTTGAGCGCCGCCTAGCTGGCGAGCGCCTGTTCCAGATCGGCGATGATGTCGTCGGTATCCTCAAGGCCAACCGACAGGCGAACCACATCAGGTCCGGCGCCGGCCTGAGCCTTTTGCGCATCGGACAATTGGCGATGCGTGGTCGATGCCGGATGGATGATGAGCGAGCGGGTGTCGCCGATATTGGCGAGGTGCGAGAACAGCTTCACATTCGAGACCAGCTTCACGCCGGCCTCATAGCCGCCCTTCAGCCCGAAGGTCAGGACGGCGCCAGCCCCCTTGGGGCAATAGCGCTTGGCCAATGCATGATAGCGGTCGCCGGGGAGGCCCGGATAGCTCACCCAGGCGACTTTCGGATGCTTTGAGAGCCATTCCGCGACGACTTTCGCATTGTCGCTGTGACGTTGCATGCGCAGCGGCAGTGTCTCGACGCCGGTCAGGATCAGGAACGCATTGAAGGGCGACAGAGCAGGGCCGAGGTCGCGCAGGCCGAGCACGCGGCAGGCGATCGCAAACGCGAAATTGCCGAAGGTCTCGTGGAGCACGATGCCCTGATATTCCGGGCGCGGCTCCGACAGCATCGGATAGCGGCCTTCACGCGACCAGTTGAAGGTGCCGGCGTCGATGATCATGCCGCCGATCGAGTTGCCGTGTCCGCCGAGAAATTTCGTCAGCGAATGCACCACGACGTCCGCACCGTAATCGATCGGCTTGCACAGGTACGGCGTCGCCAGCGTGTTGTCGACGATCAGGGGCACGCCGGCCTTGCGCGCGACATTCGCGACCGCCTCGATGTCGGTGATGATGCCGCCGGGATTGGCGATCGACTCGATGAAGATCGCTTTGGTCTTTGGAGTGATGGCCTTCTCGAATGTCGAGATGTCGTCCGGGTCGGCCCAGACCACGTTCCAGCCGAAACTCTTGAAGGCGTGATTGAACTGATTGATGGAACCGCCATAGAGTTTGCGCGAGGCGACAAATTCCTCGCCCGGCATCATCAGCGCCTGCATCACCAGCACCTGCGCGGCGTGTCCGGACGCGGTGGCAAGTCCTGCGGTGCCGCCTTCCAGCGCGGCGATGCGTTCCTCGAGCACCGCGCAGGTCGGATTGCCGATGCGGGTGTAGATGTTGCCGAAGGCCTGCAGCCCGAACAGCGAGGCTGCGTGGTCGACATCGTCGAATACAAACGAGGTGGTTTGATAGATCGGCGTTGCGCGGGCGCCCGTGGTCGGGTCCGGCTGAGCGCCAGCGTGAATGGACAGCGTGGCAAAACCGGGCGTGCGTTCGGACATTGCTGGTCTCCGCGGGGTTCGATCGGTTCGGTCCGTTTATCCGAGGCCCGTGTTGCGTCAAGGTGCAGAGGGCAGAGCGCGGTATTTCGATCAAGCAATTCCGAATTTCGGTGAATCCGAAGCAAAATATGCTGCCATGCGGCAGCATTTCAGGATGTGATGTCGCGCTCGTTTCTTCGGGCAGCCCCGGTCGTTCCGCCGGACAGCGTGTCACGCTGCAGTGACATCCGCTGGGTGCCCTTGCCGAGCAGCGGCGCGCGCTTCGACGACAATGTTCTCGAATTCACGCCCAGCCAGGAAATTTCCGACGATAGCCGACCATACTCGATCTTCGGACATCGGTTCATCACGACCTTGACACCGGCCTCTTCGGCGAGCTGTGCTGCGGCGTCATTGCGAACGCCGAGCTGCATCCAGATCACCTGCGGCTTCCGGGTGAGCGCCAGCGCTTCCTTCACGATGCCGAGCGCCGCGTCCGAATTGCGGAAGATGTCGACCATGTCGACAGGCTCCGGAATGTCGGCGAGCCTCGCATAGACCTTCTGCCCCAGCAATTCGCCGCCGGCCTGACCTGGATTGACCGGGATCATGCGATAGCCCCGCTCCAGCAGATACTTGAAGGCGAAGTAGCTCGGCCGGTTGGTTTTCGGCGATACGCCGACCACGGCAATGGTCTTCACGGTGTTGAGGATGCCGCGGATATAGGCGTCGTTGTAGTCGTCGTGATTCATTGAAGAGGCTTTCTGCGATCCCTAATGTAGGAAATGAAAAGCTCCGCCGCAAACGGCAGACCTTTTCTCGAAGGATCGTTCTTTTGAGGATGTGGAGGTCAGCCGCGGCGGCCGAAGGCGGCGAGGGGACCGATCGCGACAAGGCCCGCCAGCATGGACAGCGACGTCGTCTCGACGATGTCGGCAAGGCAGAGGCCGCCGCAGCTGTAAAGTGTCAGCATGAGCAAGCCCCCGGCGACGGCCGTGCCCCAGGCCAGGCCCGCGGCAACACCGCGCGCGAGCCGAGCGCTATTGAGTTGTGGCAATCCGGACCGGAGCGAAGCGCGCATCAGCGATCCTCCCATTTTGGTGTCCGCTTTTCGATGAAGGCGCAGATGCCTTCCTCCGCGTCGCGCATCATCATGTTTTCGGTCATCACTTGCGAGGCATAGGCATAGGCTTCGGCCAATCCCATCTCCGCCTGACGATAGAAGGCTTCCTTGCCGACTTTGACAGTGGCGCGGGATTTGGACGCGACGACGCGCGCCAGCGCAAAGGCTGCGTCCAGCTCCGTGCCCGGCGCTGCCACCTTGTTGACGAGGCCAAGACGCAGCGCCTCATCGGCCGATACCGGCTCGCCGGTCAGCAGCATATGCATCGCATTCTTGCGCGGGATGTTGCGGGTGAGGGCCACCATCGGCGTCGAGCAAAACAGTCCGATATCGACGCCGGGCGTCGCGAAGCGCGCTTCGGTCGAGGCGACCGCCAGGTCGCAGGTCGCCACAAGCTGGCAGCCGGCAGCGGTCGCCACA
Organism: Pseudorhodoplanes sp.; assembly: GCF_035565855.1. Lineage (GTDB taxonomy): Bacteria > Pseudomonadota > Alphaproteobacteria > Rhizobiales > Xanthobacteraceae > Pseudorhodoplanes. Next base: position 12,173 of record NZ_DATMRX010000184.1, on the reverse strand, counting down.
CCCGAGACGCAGGCAATCACCGGCTGCGGCAGGCGGACGATCTTTTGCATCATGGCGCTGCAACTCGTCATCACATGCCGGAAATAGGCCTTTCCGCCATCCGGATCGGCGCGGCGCATGGTGAGCTGCTTGAGGTCATGGCCGGCGCAGAAGGCAGGACCGTTTGCGGCGATGATGACGGTGCGGACCGAGGGTTCGGCGCCGATGGCGTCGAACGTGCTGCTCAGCGCCGCGATCAACTCTTCCGACAAGGCATTGCGTGCGGACGGACGGTTCAGCGTCAGCAGGGCCACATCGTCATGATTCTCCCGCAGCAGAATCGTGGAACTGGCCTCTCGTGCATGCGCATTCATCGCGGGACCCTTTGCGTGACGCAGAACCCATTGTATCCGAACAGGGCACGGCGGGCGAAGCGCGGATACGAAGGGCGATACATGTCACAACCGGTCATGACGGTGTCGGATCTCGAGACGTTCCTCTCGCGGGAATTTCCGCAGGCGTTCCATCCCGGCAGCGGCCTGACGATCGATGCCGTCGAGCACGGGCGCGCAAAGGTCCGGCTGGCCTATAGCGAGAAGTTCCTGCGTCCCGGCGGCACGATTTCCGGTCCCACCATGATGATGCTGGCCGATTTCGCGCTCTACCTGGCGGTGCTGTCGGCGATCGGCGAGGTCGCGCTGGCCGTCACCATCAACTTCAACATCAACTTCCTGCGCCGGCCCGAACAGCGGGACCTGATTGCCGACGCCAGCATGCTGAAACTCGGCAAGCGGCTCGCGGTCATGGAGGTGACACTCTATTCGGATGGCAGCGACGACCCGGTCGCCCACGTCACCTCGACCTATTCGATCCCTCCGAAAACGGGGGGTTAGGAGGCGGTATTATAAAACCATTTTTATAAGCTCTTGTGTTTTCTATATATTTTCGGCATCAAAGCCGTTGACGGTATTTTGCCGATCGCATAGAAGCCCGGCAACACCAAACCTCCCGGACAATGACCATGAAAACCTTTTCGGCGAAGCCCGCCGACGTTGAGAAGAAATGGGTCGTGATCGACGCCACAGGCCTCGTTGTAGGCCGGCTCGCCTCGATCATCGCGCTGCGCCTGCGCGGCAAGCACAAGCCGAGCTTCACCCCGCATGTCGATGACGGCGACAATGTCATCGTCATCAATGCGGAAAAGGTGGTGTTCACCGGCCGCAAGCGCGACCAGAAGAACTACTATCACCACACCGGCTATATCGGCGGCATCAAGGAGCGGTCGGCGAAGTCGATCTTCGAGGGCCGCTTCCCCGAGCGCATCCTCGAGAAGGCCGTGGAGCGCATGCTTCCGCGCGGTCCGCTCGGACGCAAGCAGCTCGGAAACCTCCGTGTCTATTCGGGCGCCGAGCATCCGCACGAAGCCCAGAAGCCCGAGGCGCTGGATGTCGGCGCACTGAACCGTAAGAACAAGGCAGCCTGATCATGGCCGAATCCGTACAATCCCTCGAGGGTCTCTCGGCACTGAAGACGCAGGGCTCGCAAGAGGCCGCGCAGCCGAAGCACGAAAAGAAGGTCGACGCGCAGGGCCGCGCCTATGCCACCGGCAAGCGCAAGAACGCCGTCGCCCGCGTCTGGATCAAGCCGGGATCGGGCAAGATCGTCGTCAACACCAAGCCGGTCGAGCAGTTCTTTGCGCGTCCGGTGCTTCGGATGATGATTCAGCAGCCGATCGTCGCGGCCAATCGCTCCGGTCAATACGATGTCATCTGCACGGTGTCGGGCGGCGGTCTGTCCGGCCAGGCCGGCGCCGTGCGTCACGGCATTTCGAAGGCGCTGACCTACTTCGAGCCGGAGTTGCGCTCGCCGCTGAAGCGCGGCGGGTTCCTCACGCGCGATCCGCGCGTCGTGGAGCGCAAGAAATACGGCAAGGCGAAGGCGCGTCGTTCGTTCCAGTTCTCGAAGCGCTGACGCAGAACAGACGGCGAGATACGCAGAACGCGTGCAGAGCATGCGCAGAACGCGTGCAGAACAGTTCAGAACTATCTCGAACTCGCGACAAAAGAGGGGCCAATTGGCCCCTTTTTTATTGTCGCTTTTACTGAAAATCACCGAGCGCGCCGAAACGCAGCGACAAGAGGACATTGTGTATTGAGGTGACGAATTGTTGAGGAACCGGCTCCGTCAAGGATGACGGGGACTGTCGCAGAAAGCGGGAAGGCGCGATGTCGCTTGATTTGCCGACCCTGTGTCTGGTGTCGATCTGTGTCACTGCGTTGCTTGGACTGTTTCTGCTGGTGTTGTGGTTGCAGGATCGCTCTGTCCGGGCGCTCGGTTACTGGGCATCGGCTTACCTGATCGGCGGCTGCGCGATCGCCTTGTGGACGGTCAGTCCGAACATCCCGCCGTTTCCGGGGAGCGATCTTGCGAGCGCGCTCCTGTTCGCAAGCTGCGGGCTGATCTGGTGCGGCGCCCGCAAATTCCACGGCCATACCCCTTCGATCGGTCTCGGAATTGCGGGATCCGTGACCTGGCTCGTGGCGACGCAGATCCCGGGACTGATGTCCTGGGACAACGCCCGCATCGTGCTCTCGTCGCTGGTCATCACCATCTATGCCACGCTGACGGCGCTCGAGCTGAGCCATGAGCGCCGCAAGCCCAAGGGCAAAGCCGCACTCTGCGCGCGGATGATGATCCCGGTCCTCAACGGCCTCATCTTCATGTCGCCGATCCTGACCACGACGCTGTTCACGCGCGTCGCTCCGATCGATGCCCATGCCTTTTTCCCGTTATTTGCGCTGCTGACGCTCCTCTACGTGGTCGGCACTGCCTTCATCGTGGTGGTGATGACCAAGGAGCATTCGGCGCTTGTTCACAAGACGGCGGCGATGACCGATCCGCTGACTGGCTTGTTCAACCGGCGCGGGTTCTTCGAGGCGGCCGAAAAGCTGGTGATGAAGCAGCGCAAGACCGGCCAGCCGGTCACGGTCATGATGTTCGACCTCGATCACTTCAAGTCGATCAACGACCGGTTCGGTCACGACATCGGCGATGAGGCACTGCGGGCTTTTGCCGCGACGGCCAGCAGCAACATGCGTGCGCACGACGTTGTCGGCCGGCTGGGCGGCGAGGAATTTGCCGCGATCCTGCCCGGCGGGGTCGAGACCGCGCAGATGGTTGCCGAGCGCGTGCGTGCCGCGTTCGAAGTCCGGGGCGTGGAAATTGCCGGCCAGGTCATGAATGCCACGGTCAGCATCGGCGTAACGGAATCTCTAGCCGATGTTGCGCAGCTTCAGACCATGCTGACGCGCGCGGACCGCGCGCTTTACGCAGCGAAGGCGACGGGCCGCAACCGGGTTTGCACCGACAAGGATGCGCGCAATGTCGAGATCAAGCCGAAGGCAAAGGCCGAAGCGCCGGCGCTGGCTCCCGCCGCGCCCGATGGACTGGACGCTGACGAGGAGGGCCTGGTTGTATTCGCGGCCTGAGCCCGCGCGCGTTCAGGTCCGATTGGCGAGCTTGCCGCTCCATCGCGACAATGGTTGAGTGCGGCGACGCCAACCATTTGCGGAAACCCACAATGACAAGAACGATCGCCGTGGCTCTCGGTCTCGCGGCCGCTGCCCTGAACATTGCCCCGAGCCAGGCACAGGACTGGCCGCAACGTCCGGTCACAATGGTCGTCGCGGCCGCGGCCGGCGGACCGATCGACGTATTCGGTCGCATTATGGCCGAGCGCATGGGGCAGGTGCTGGGCCAGCAGGTCGTAATCGAGAATGTCCCCGGAGCCGGCGGCATGATGGGCGGCAATCGAGTCGCCAAGGCACAGGCCGATGGTTACACGGCGATCCTCGGCACGATCGCGACACATGCCCATTCGCAGACGCTTTACAAGAAGCCGCTCTATGACGCGACGACCGATTTCGCCCCGGTCACCCTGATCGCCGAAATTCCCCTGGTGCTGATCGTGCGCAAGGACCTGCCGGTCAATTCGCTGGAAGAGTTCGTGGCCTATGCGAAGGCCAATCAGAGCAAGATGAATTACGGCTCGGCAGGCGCGGGCTCCGCGACCCATCTCGGCTGCATTCTGCTCAATCAGGCTTTGGGCACCAATATCCAGCACGTGCCGTACAAAGGGACGGGGCCGGCGATGCAGGATCTCCAGGCCGGACGCATCGATTTTCTGTGCGAGATTATCGTCACCGCCGTCCCGCAGATCGAAGCCGGTACGGTGAAGGCCATTGCGACGCTGTCCGGCCAACGCTCTCCGGTGCTGCCCAATCTGCCGACCGCCGCGGAGAAGGGTTTCAAGGACATCCAGGCCTATACCTGGACCGCGCTCCTGTTTCCAAAAGGCACGCCGCAACCGATCGTCGCAAAGATGCGCGATGCCGCCGTGACGACCATGAACGATCCGGATGTTCGCCAGAAACTGCAGAAGCTCGGCGCAACCATCGTGAGCGAGGATCGCACGACCCCGGACTATCTCGGCAAATTCGTGAAGTCGGAAATCGACAAATGGGCCGGCCCGATCAAGGCTAGTGGAGCGGTGGTCGACTGAGTGTTGTTTCGACCATGAAAAAGGGCGCCCAACGGGGCGCCCTTGAAGTTGCATCGTTCGCACGATGTTGGGAGGAACACGCTCACGAAGAATAGTACATCTCGAATTCGACCGGATGCGGGGTGTGTTCGAAGCGGATCACCTCGGTCATCTTCAGTTCGATGTAGCTGTCGATGAAGTCGTCATCGAACACGCCACCGGCCTTGAGGAAGGCGCGGTCCTTGTCGAGGTTTTCGAGGGCCTCGCGCAGCGAGCCGCACACCGTCGGGATTTCTTTCAGCTCGGCCGGCGGCAGATCATAGAGATCCTTGTCCATGGCCTGGCCGGGATCGATCTTGTTCTTGATGCCGTCGAGACCGGCCATCAGCAAAGCCGCAAAGCACAGATAAGGATTGGCCAGCGGGTCGGGGAAGCGCACCTCGACGCGTTTCGCCTTCGGATTGGTGGTGTAGGGGATGCGGCAGGAGGCCGAGCGGTTGCGCGCCGAATAAGCGAGCAGCACCGGCGCTTCGTAGCCCGGGACCAGGCGCTTGTAGGAGTTGGTCGTCGGGTTGGTGAAGGCGTTGACCGCCTTGGCGTGTTTGATCACGCCGCCGATGTAGTGCAGGCAGGTTTCCGAGAGGTCCGAATACTTGTTGCCCGCAAAGACGGGCTTGCCGTCCTTCCAGATCGACTGATGGCAATGCATGCCCGAGCCGTTGTCGCCGTAAACCGGCTTCGGCATGAAGGTCGCGGTCTTGCCGTAGATGTTGGCGACCTGATGGATGCAGTATTTGTAGATCTGCGTCTGGTCCGCCATGTAGGTCAGCGGCGAGAATTTCAGGCCGAGTTCGTGCTGAGCAGACGCCACCTCGTGGTGGTGCTTCTCGATCTTGGCGCCCATCTTGGCCATCGCCGCGAGCATCTCGCCGCGCATGTCCTGCGCTGAGTCCTGCGGCGGCACGGGGAAATAGCCCTTCTTGAACCCGATGCGATGGCCGAGATTGCCGGCTTCGTACTCGGTCGCGGAATTGGTCGGCAGCTCGATGGAGTCGAGCCGGAAGCCGCAATGATAGGGCTCGGCCGAGTAGCGTACGTCGTCAAATACGAAAAATTCCGCCTCGGGTCCGAAATAGACGGTGTCGCCGATGCCCATCGACTTCACCATGGCTTCGGCCTTCTTGGCGATGCCGCGCGGATCGCGATTATAGGGCTCGCCAGTGGTCGGCTCGAGCACGTCGCAGACCAGCACCAGCGTGGTCTCGGCGAAGAACGGATCGATGCAGGCTGTCGCCGGATCGGGCATCAGGTTCATGTCGGACTCGTTGATCGCCTTCCAGCCCGCGATCGAGGAGCCGTCGAACATCACGCCTTCCGCGAAGGTGTCTTCGTCGATCATCGTGATGTCGAATGTCACGTGCTGCCACTTGCCGCGCGGGTCGGTGAATCGGAAATCGACGTATTTCACGTCGTTTTCCTTGATCAGCTTCATTACGTCTTTGGCCGTCGTCATCTGAACGCGTTCCCTTATTTACGGGTCGTGAATTGTGCGATGTCAGATCGCATCCAATCCGGATTCCCCCGTTCTGATCCGGATTGCTTCCTCGATATTGGAGACAAAAATCTTGCCGTCGCCGATCCGCCCGGTCTGCGCGGCGCGCCGGATGGCGTCGATGGCTTTTTCGACCATCTCGTCGCCGAGCACGATTTCGATTTTCACCTTCGGGAGAAAATCCACCACATATTCGGCGCCGCGGTACAGTTCGGTGTGTCCCTTCTGGCGGCCGAATCCCTTGGCTTCAGTCACGGTGATGCCTTGCAGCCCGACTTCCTGAAGCGCCTCCTTCACCTCATCGAGCTTGAAAGGTTTGATGATCGCCTCGATCTTCTTCATGAATCCTCTCCCGGTCCGGCGATCAGAGGCTGATCGTCGGCGCCCGCCGATTGTTAGCAGGTCTTATGCCAATCGCTGAAACGGCAAATTTGACCATCCGCCAAGACATTGGCGTGTTTCTCCACACATCGTGTCTCGTTTGGTGCAGTCACAAGATCAAGATTGCATCATTCTGCTTACATTTTGTGCAGGTGTCATGACTTCCCAAGAATTCGGGTATCGGACGTGTTCGAACTCCTGACCAATGCGCAGATGCGGCGCGCCGACGCGCTCGCGGTAGAGGCCGGCATCCCATCTCTGGTGCTAATGGAGAATGCGGGCCGCGCGGTGGCTGACGCCGTGGTCGAGATGTCGGGTGCCGCCCGACCCGTGGTGATATGTGCGGGGCCCGGCAATAACGGAGGCGACGGTTTCGTCGCGGCGCGGTTGCTGGCGGAGCGGGGATGGCCGGTGCAGGTCCTCATGCTCGGCGACCGCGATGCGCTGACCGGCGATGCCGCGGAGATGGCGCGCCGATTTGCCGGACCGGTTGCGCCGTGGGCCGCCCATCGGTTCGATCATCGCAGCATCATTGTCGATGCATTGTTCGGTGCGGGCTTGTCCCGTCCTTTGGTCGAGGACGCGGCCGCCTTGATCGCGGCCATCAACGGTTCCGGAGCCCCGATCGTGGCGGTGGATCTGCCGAGCGGTATCCACGGCGACAGCGGAGCGGTGATGGGGATCGCCGTGCGGGCGAGGCGGACCGTGACCTTCTTCCGCCGCAAGCCTGGACATCTGCTGCTGCCAGGACGCATCCATTGCGGAACCACGACCGTCGCCGATATCGGCATTCCGGACCACGTCCTCGAAGCGATCAGGCCGCACCTGTTCGCGAATGAGCCAGCGCTCTGGCGGGACAGCTTCCCGCGGCTGGAACCGGACGGACACAAATACGCACGCGGGCACGTCGTGGTTTTGTCCGGCGAATTGCCGAGCACCGGCGCCGCCCGGCTGGCAGCGCGCGGCGCGCTGCGAGCGGGAGCGGGGCTGGTCACGATTGCCTCCCCGCGAAGTGCACTCGCCGTCAATGCGGCCGCGAGCCTCGCGGTCATGGTCCGGGAGGCGGAAGGGCCCGCGGGGTTCGCGTCCTTGTTGTCCGATCGCCGTCTCAACGCCGTGGTGCTGGGGCCGGGGGGAGGCGTCGGCGACCAGATGAGGGACAAGGTGCGCCGAGCCGCGGCTGACGGACGGGCATTGATCCTGGACGCCGACGCCCTCACGAGCTTTGGGGAAAACCCAAAAGAGCTCTTTACAATCCTGACGAATCACAAACTTTCCACAGCGATTCTCACGCCGCACGCGGGTGAATTTGATCGACTCTTCAGCTCGATAGAGAAAATTCCTTCAGTTAAACAAAAACTTGAGGCGGCGCTTGCTGCTTCACATGAAACAGGCGCGGTCCTCGTCCTCAAGGGCTCGGACACGGTCGTGGCCGGTCCGGACGGGCGGGCTGCCATCGCCGAAAACGCGCCACCGGACCTTGCGACCGCAGGGGCCGGGGATGTGCTGGCGGGGATCATCGCCGGGCTGCGGGCGCAGGGGATGCCCGCCTTCGAGGCCGCTGCGTCGGCGGTGTGGGTCCATGGCGAAGCGGCCAACACCTTCGGCCCAGGCCTGATCGCCGAGGACCTGCCGGAGGCGCTTCCGGTCGTCTACCGCCGGCTGCGCAACTGAGATGGGTAGCCGGGCGGCGGGGTCGCAGTTCTTTTTGGACATCCAGCGACTGGACAACCAGACGTGCGACACCATTTTTCTCGTGCGCATTCTAGGCAAAGTGATATAAGCCGCGCCGCTCGGCCGAACATGCCGCGCGATGCCCTTACGCGCGGGCGTGGCGGAACTGGTAGACGCGCTGGATTTAGGTTCCAGTGACGCAAGTCGTGGGGGTTCAAATCCCTCCGCCCGCACCAAGCTTGAAGGCCACCGAAATTCAGTGAAGTCAGCCAGAGCCGTTGGCGCGGCGACGAGGAGCGAAGTCTTTTCCATGCAAGTGACCGAAACCCTGACCGACGGATTGCGGCGCGAGTTTCGCGTGGTGATTCCGGCAAGCGAGCTCGACAGCAAGGTCAGCGAGCGGCTCGATGAACTGAAAGGGCGGGTGCGCATCAACGGCTTTCGTCCTGGCAAGGTGCCGGCGGCGCATCTGCGGCGGATGTATGGGCGCTCGGCCATGGCCGAGGCCATCGAAGCGGCGATGCGGGACGTCAACGCCAAGATCGTGGCCGACAACAATTTCCGCCTCGCCCTGCAGCCGAAGGTGACGCTGCCCGAGGACGAGAAGTCCGTCGAGGCGGTCATCGAAGGCAAGTCCGATCTCGCCTACACGGTGGCGATGGAGATCCTTGCTCCGATCGACGTCATCGATTTCAAGACCGTCGAGCTGACCCGGCTCACCGCCGATGCGACCGATGAGGAAGTTGACGAAGGCCTGAAGCGGATCGCCGAGCAGAACCGGCCCTTCGCGGCCAAGGCCGAAGGCACCAAGGCCGAGAGCGGCGATCGCGTGACCATCTCCTTCGTCGGCACGATCGACGACGTGCCGTTCGAGGGCGGCTCGGCCGAAGACGTCGCTGTCCTGATCGGCAGCAATACGTTCATTCCGGGCTTCGAGGATCAGCTGATCGGCATTGGCGTCGGCGAGAACCGCAAGATCAACGTCACGTTCCCGGAGAATTATCCGGCCGCTCATCTCGCCGGGAAGGCCGCGGTCTTCGACGTCACTGCGAAGTCGATCGAGGCTCCGGGCGAGGTCAAGATCGACGACGATTTCGCCAAGGCACTCGGCATGGAATCGCTCGACAAGCTGAAGGCCGCCGTGCGCGACCGAATTCAGCGCGAGCACGATTCCGTGTCGAAGCAGCGCGTCAAGCGCGCCTTGTTCGATGCGCTCGACGAGCGGCATAAATTCCCATTGCCGCCGGCGCTTGTCGAGCAGGAGTTCGAAAATCTCTGGAAGACCCTGACCTCGGAAATGCAGCAATCTGGGCGCAGCTTCGAGGACGAGAACACGACCGAAGAGAAGGAGCGTGAGGAGTATCGCAGGATCGCCGATCGGCGCGTCCGGCTCGGTCTGCTTCTCGACGAAATCGCACGCAAGAACGAGATCACCGTGTCGGAGGACGAAGTGCGCCGCGCGGTGATGGAGCACGTGCGCCAGTATCCGGGCCGCGAAAAAGAGCTGATCGAAATGTTCCGGACCAATCCGGAGGCGATCGCCAGCATTCGCGCGCCGCTGATCGAGAACAAGGTCACCGACTTCATCCTGGCGCTCGCGAAAGTCACCGACAAGAAGGTGTCGCGAGAGGAATTGTACAAGCCCGACGAGGACGAGAAGGCTGCATAGCGCGGGCCCACTGGCGAAAACCGTCTTGCGGTTTACCTAAGCGAAACCCCGGCAGCCCCAGGCTGCCGCTCCGTGCTACAGCATGCGCCGCGATTCGCGGGCGCAGGAGACTCTGATGAAAGATCCGATCGATACTTACATGAATTATCTCGTCCCAATGGTGGTCGAGCAGACCAACCGCGGCGAGCGCGCCTATGACATTTATTCGCGCCTGTTGAAGGAACGGATCATCTTCATCACCGGTCCGGTCGAGGACGGCATGGCGACCCTGGTCGTCGCCCAGCTTCTGTTTCTTGAAGCCGAGAATCCGAAAAAGGAAATATCGATGTACATCAACTCGCCGGGTGGCGTGGTGACATCGGGCATGGCGATCTACGACACGATGCAATTCATCCGGCCGTCCGTGTCCACATTGTGCATCGGTCAGGCTGCGTCGATGGGATCGCTGCTGCTGGCGGCAGGCGAGAAGGATCTTCGCTTCGCGCTTCCGAATGCGCGGATCATGGTCCATCAGCCGTCGGGCGGCTTCCAGGGGCAGGCGACCGACATCATGCTGCACGCCCAGGAGATCCTGAATCTCAAGAAGCGGCTGAACGAAATCTACATGAAGCATACGGGGCAGCCCTTGAAGAAAATCGAGGACGCCCTGGAGCGCGACTACTTCATGACGGCGGACGGCGCGAAGGAGTTCGGGCTGGTCGACAAGGTCATCGACAAGCGGGTGGAAGACCCGCTGGCGGCGCCGAAGAGCTGATGGCGCAGTGGCCGGTCGGAGCATTTGGGCGCCGGTCGTGCCTTGGGGACCTTAAGACGATCGCCCTGCATTGCCTGGCCGACCGATCCGCGCCATGGTTTCAACAGAGATCCCGGCTGGGCTGGCGCCCGGACGGGTTCACGAATCGAGGCGCGAGAGGCACGATCAAGGTCCGGAACGGTATCGTTAATCGAATCTTGATTGTCGTCCCGCTAGCATGCTTCGCTAGTGTGTCACGTAGGCTTGGGGGGAGGGCGTTTCGGCGGGACTGTGCCCAGAGTGCCACGCTCTGGTCGCCGGTCAGGTGTTAGAAATGTGGGCGCCGGTCGCTCACGCGAAGGGATACGGAGACTGGAATGACGAAAGTCGGCGGCAGCGATTCCAAGAACACGCTTTACTGCTCGTTCTGTGGGAAGAGCCAGCACGAAGTTCGCAAGCTGATTGCCGGGCCGACGGTCTTCATCTGCGACGAATGCGTCGAGTTGTGCATGGACATCATTCGCGAGGAGAACAAGTCCTCGCTGGTGAAGTCGCGCGACGGCATTCCGACCCCGAAGGAAATCCGTAAGGTCCTCGACGATTACGTGATCGGTCAGGATCACGCCAAGAAGGTTCTCTCGGTTGCGGTGCATAACCACTACAAGCGCCTCAACCACCAGACCAAGCACAACGATGTCGAACTCGCGAAGTCGAACATCCTGCTGATCGGCCCGACCGGCTCCGGCAAGACTCTGCTCGCGCAGACGCTGGCGCGCATTCTCGACGTGCCATTCACGATGGCCGACGCGACGACGCTGACCGAAGCCGGTTACGTCGGTGAGGATGTCGAGAACATCATTCTCAAGCTGCTGCAGGCGGCCGATTACAATGTCGAACGCGCGCAGCGCGGCATCGTCTATATCGACGAAATCGACAAGATCTCGCGCAAGTCCGACAACCCGTCGATCACGCGCGATGTGTCGGGCGAGGGCGTGCAGCAGGCGCTGCTCAAGATCATGGAAGGCACTATCGCCTCGGTGCCTCCGCAGGGCGGGCGCAAGCATCCGCAGCAGGAATTTCTGCAGGTCGACACAACGAACATCCTGTTCGTCTGCGGCGGCGCGTTTGCCGGTCTCGACAAGATCATCTCGGCGCGCGGCCGCTCCACGTCGATCGGCTTCGGCGCCACCGTCCGTGCGCCGGAAGATCGCAAGGCCGGTGAGATCTTCCGCGAGGTCGAGCCCGAGGACCTGCTCAAATACGGCCTGATCCCTGAATTCGTCGGCCGCCTGCCGGTCGTCGCCACGCTCGAAGACCTCGACGAGGCCTCGCTCAAGAAGATCCTGGTCGAGCCGAAGAATGCGCTGGTGAAACAGTACCAGCGGCTGTTCGAGATGGAGAATATCGACCTGACCCTGGCCGAAGAAGCTCTCGGCGCGATCGCTCGCAAGGCCATCGAGCGCAAGACCGGCGCGCGCGGCCTGCGCTCGATCATGGAGAGCATCCTGCTCGACACCATGTTCGACCTGCCGAGCCTCGAGGGCGTGGAAGAGGTGGTCATCTCCCGCGAGGTGGTGGAGGGCACGGCCCGGCCGCTTTACATTTACGCGGACCGCTCCGACCGGGCGGCCGAGAGCTCGGCCTC
>NZ_DATMRX010000183.1:0-6534 GCF_035565855.1 Pseudorhodoplanes sp. | reverse complement strand
ACGCCTTGAAATTGTGGTAGTGCCGCAATCTCGCGGCCTCTGGAGGCGGATACCATGCGCTACGAATTGTATTACTGGCCGCAAATCCAGGGACGCGGCGAGTTCGTGAGGCTCGCGCTGGAAGAGGCGGAAGCCGACTATGTCGACGTGGCCAGGAAACCGGGCGGCGAAGGCAAGATGATGGCGCTGATGGCGGCGCCGCGGTCGGAAACACCTCCGTTCGCACCGCCATTTCTGAAAGCCGGCAAGCTGCTGATCGCGCAGACCGCCAATATCCTGCTCTATCTCGGCGAGCGCCATGCTCTTGCGCCGAAATCGCAGGCTGGTCGGCTCTGGGTCCATCAACTGCAACTCACGATCGCTGATCTCGTGGTCGAGGTGCACGACACCCATCATCCGATCGGGGCCGGCCTTTACTACGAAGACCAGAAGCGCGAGGCTGCGCGCCGCGCCGACGATTTCCGTGCGCATCGTGCGCCGAAATTCTTCGGGTATTTCGAGCGGGTGCTCGGGGTGTCGGGTGGTCCTTATTTCACCGGGCGCCGCGCGACCTATGCGGACCTGTCGCTGTTCCAGGTCGTCGAGGGCATGCACTATGCTTTCCCGCGTCTCAGCAAGGCGCTCGCGAAGAAACATCCGCGCGTAGTCGAATTGCATCAGCGGGTCGCCGCCCGTCCGCGCGTCGCTGCGTACCTGAAAAGCGAACGGCGGATTCCGTTCAACACGATGGGGATATTCCGCGCATACGAAGAACTCGACAGCTGACGGGTTAACACATCGCCGTACCGGCATTTTCGGCGATGGGCGAGGGTGGGCAGGCGGATTCTTGACTCGCTCCGGCCGCTCCAACATTGTCTGCGGCAATCCATAACAAACACAGGGACGACGCCCTTGAAACTCCTCAGCTTCCGCTGGAAGGACAGCGACCGCATCGGATTTGCGCTCGGCGACGATCGCGTGGTCGATCTTGCCGATATCGCCAGGGCGCTCGGCCGCGCTTCCTATCCGGACATGCTGGCCCTGATCGAGGCGGGCGACGCGGGCACGCGCTTTCTGCGCGATGCGCAGGCTTTCGCGAAAGACCAGCCCGGCAAGCTGACGATGATCCCTGAGAGCGAGATCGTCTATCATCCGCCCGTGCGCCGGCCCTCCAAGATCTGCGGCGTCGCGCTGAACAATTCGGCCAGCAACGATCGCAAGATTTCGGCGCCGGATCATCCGCTGTTCTTTCTGAAGCCTGCGTCGTCGCTGGTCGGACACAAGCAGCCGATCGAGGTCTACGACTATTACGGGTCGGTGCACCCCGAGCCGGAGCTGGCGGTCATCATCGGTCAGACCTGCCGGCATGTCGACGCGAAGAACGCGCTCGATGTCGTCTACGGCTATTCGATCCTGAATGACATGACCGGCAACTTCATGCGCTCGCAGGACATGGTGCATTATTACGCGCTGTATCCATCGAAGGAGGACCCGACCAAGGTCGAGCGGCGCGAGCAGCACCTGTCCTACACCGCGCGCTACAAGGGCTCGGATACGTTCGGCCCGTTCGGCCCCTATCTCGTCACCAAGGACGAAGTGCCGGACCCGCACAAGCTCGACGTGCTCGCCTGGCACAAGGACGAACTGATCGCCGAGGACTCCACCGCCTACTACACCTACTCGGTGCCGGATGTGATCGCCTACATCACCCGGTATCATTCGCTGTGGCCGGGAGACGTGATCTCGATGGGGACGGCCTTCCGACCCGGTGTGGCGAAGCGCAGCCTGCACACCGCGAACATCACGGCCTATGGCGGCCCGGTCAGCGTGACGATCTCCGGGCTCGGAACGCTCGTCAATCCGGTGCGCAAGATGGACGAGGTATCGGCACACGCAGCGGAGTGAGCGCAGATGTCGGCCTGGCCGGCCTTACCCTATGCGGACTGGAAGGAGAGTTGCGCCACTCTCCAATTGTGGACGCAGATCGTCGGTAAGGTCCGGCTGGCCCAGACGCCCTGGGTGAACCATTCCTGGCACGTTCCGCTCTATCTGACCGCGACCGGACTTGGCACCTCGGTCATTCCTTACGGCGATCGTGCGTTCGAGATCGACTTCGACTTTGTCGATCACGTGCTGTGGCTCAGGACGAGCGACGGCCATGCGCGGCAGATCGTGCTCCGGTCCATGCCGGTCGCCGAATTCCATGCCGCGTTGTTCGAGCAGCTGCATGATCTCGGCATCGTCATCCGGATCAACACCAATCCGAACGAAATTCCGGATGCGACCCCTTTCACAGAGGATACGATTCATCGCGTCTATGACCGCGATGCCGTGCACAAATTCTGGCGCATCCTGTTGTCGAGCCATTTCGTGCTGGCGCATTTTCGGAGCGCCTTCATCGGCAAGGTCTCGCCGGTGCATTTCTTCTGGGGCAGCTTCGATCTGGCGGTGACGCGGTTTTCCGGCCGGCGGGCGCCTCTGCATCCCGGCGGGGTCCCGAACCTGCCGGACCCCGTGACCCGGGAAGCCTATTCGCACGAGGTGTCGAGCGCGGGCTTCTGACCGGGAGGCGGCGGTGTCGTCGAGGAGCCTGCCTTCTATTCCTATGCCTATCCGGCGCCGCCCGGTTTCGCGGAGGCCAAGGTGCGGCCCGCCGCGGCGTATTTCCATCAGGCCCTCGGTGAATTCATCCTGCCCTATGAGGCCGTGCGGACGTCGCTATACCCGGACGCCATGCTGATGGAGTTCCTGCAATCGACCTATGCCGCCGCGGCCGATCTTGCGCATTGGGATCGCACGTCGCTGGAATGCGACCTTGGCGTGCCCGGCCGACCCCGCGCGGTTTGACCTTTGCGCGCGCGCGCAAATTTCCTTAGAACGAACCGGAACCAACTGGTCTTGCGCGCATGCGCCATATGCCGATCCTCGACTGGCTGCACGACCTTCCGTTTATCCTCGGTCTCGGGGTGGTCTGCGCCGCCTTCGTCGTACCGACATTGGTCGGCTCATATCTGCTGCAGCCGAAGGTCGCGCAACTGCTCCGCGGCGAACGCGACGCCAACACCGTGCTCGGTTTTCTGCTGAACGCCTTCGCGCTCTATTTCGGGGTGCTGCTGGCGCTTTTGTCGATCGCTGTGTTCGAGAACCACAACAAGGCCGAGGACGCGGTGGTGCGCGAGGCGGCGGCCATCATCAAGCTGTATCGCGACATCAACAGCTATCCTGCGGATTCGCGCCCCGATCTGATCGGCATCATGGACCGGTATGTCGACGAGGTGACCGGGCCGGGCTGGAAGATTCAGGCGGAGGGCAAGGCCAATCCGAAAGAGATCGTGATGCTCACCGAACTGCATCGCGCCATAGGAGCGTTCGAGCCGAAGGACATGGCCCGCAGCGTCCGCTATGCGGAGACGCTTCGGGTGCTGGACGATTTCGTCGAGGCGCGGCGGCTGCGGATTTCGGCCGGGACCAGTTCGATCCCCCGCATCATGTGGTTCGTCGTGCTGGTCGGTGCGGTGATGAATGTGATCGTGATCTGGATGTTCGATCTGCGTCCGCTCACGCACGCCATCATCGGCGGCACGCTGTCGCTGTTCATCGGGCTCGTCATCTACATGGTCGCGGTGCTCGACGCTCCGTTCAAGGGCACCTATGGCATCAAGCCGGATGCGATCGCCATGGTGCACCAGCAGAGCGGCATGCACCGCACCAAGTGAGGGGCGGCTCTTCAGCCGCCCCGCTCAGTCTAGCCGGTCAGTATTCGCAGACATTCACCGTGCGCCATACCGGGCCATAAGCCGAGGCAACCCGCACGGTCTGATAGCAATCGTCGTATCCGTATCCGTAATAGTCGGGCCAATAGCCGGCCGCGAACCCGAACGGCACTCCAACGAACGCAACGCGCCGATGGCGGAAATTGTTGCCGTGCCCGTTGTGCCAGTTGTTGTTCCAGCGGCGGCCGGCGCCGTTGAACATCGCTACGCGGCCGCCACCGTTGAACATCCCGACGCGGCCGGCGCCGGGATTGCGGACGGCGAATCCGCCAAAGGCCGGGCCGGCGCCGCGCATAGCAAATCCGCCGCCGCGCATTCCGCCAAATCCGCCGGCAACAAGCGTCCCGCGGTGCGGATCGACATTCATGGCACGTTATGCGGGCGAAATGGCGGCGAGCGCTGCACGCTGACGCTCTACTGGAACGGAGAAGAGTTCCATCCGGCGAACTAACGAGCCGGACATCAAAAGCTTCGAGAGGGACTGGTAGCCGCGACATCCGCTTCCGATATCTCCTCACAAGGGCGAAGAAAAGGTCTTGCTGTTCCAGAACAGCGTCTTCGGGCAGGGCAGGTAGCCCGCCTTGTTGCAGGCCGAGCCATGCAGATCGATGATCATGGCGGGCCGACCCTTGACCTGCGCAAAGCGCATCGCGCGCACATTGTCATCCCAGGCCATGACGTAGCCGCCGTCCGGCAGCGAGGCGAACACCTGCATCAGGCAGCCGGCCGATCCGCAGAAAAAGGAGACGTCACTGCCGCACTGGAATTTGTCATAGTCGAGAATGTAGTCCGGCTTGCCGTCGCCGTTCACGTCCTTGCTGGTAACGAATTTCGGCTTTTGCCGCACGCGCTCGCCGCAATCCTTCCTTGCGTCGTCGATCGCGGCCCGCACTTCTTTCGGCAGTGACGCGTTCTGCGCCTGCGCGCATGGAGCCGCAGCGGCGAACAGCAGCGCGGCCAGAGTGCGCGCGATTGTAAGCGCCCAATCGCCGATGCCGTGCAGAAAGGGCGCACCGATTGGGCCGGACGAGGATTTAACGCGGATGGGATGCATGCGGCGGGGGCTTTGAAATGCGGCGATGTTAGCCGAGTCTTGAGGCGCGCGCCTCAGCGCTCCTTGCTTTTTTACAGGGAAGCGGGGGCGGGCCGATTAGACGGGCTTTGCCGCGATCAACCCGTCTTGCATTTTGTTGCATTGGAGAGTCTCAAGCGAAAGCTTGAGGCCGTGGCCCTAGCGCTTTTCTTCACGGTCGTTCGTCAGCGCGATCACCGCAACCACGAACACGATCAGAAACAGCGCCACCGTCGCCTGCACGATGCCGAAGTTCGGCGCGTCCTTTGCGACGAACCAGCCGGCGACGACGCCCGATGGAATGAGGATCAGCCGGAGGAGCCAGGTCAGCACGGGACGGGCCTCATTGGCGGGGACGGAGAGAGTCAGTTTGCAGAAAGTAGCGCATGGCTCGCGTTCTGAAAAATGGGGCCTCACCTTCGCCGGGGCGCTCCGCATTAAACGTCTCGCAGAGGAATGTGTTTTGCGCCCTTAGGGGCTCGACATTTTCTCCTGCGGTAAGGCCGCACGGACAGAACGGCGTCCGAAGCTGGTATCAACTGAACGCTTGCCGACAAACGCAGGGAGCGGAAAATGCGAAATGCCTTTTTATTAATTTCGATTGTCTGCGGCGGATTGTTTCTGGCCGGTCTGGACGCCGGCGTCGTGTCGTCTGCACATGCGGCCTGCAAGGCTGTCGCGTTCAATCCGGTTTTGATCCTGCGCTCCGGCAGTCGCGAAGTGATCGCAAGTGCGAAGCGAGAGGGCTGCTCTGCCGAGGGCCCGCTATACATTCAGCTCCGACATCATCGGGCATTCTGGTTCGACGAAGCGCTGAAGACGGTCCTCATCAGCCGAGCGCGGAACAACGTCAGGTATCGGATGATCTACAAGTGTCCTCAGGTGATCACCTGGAAGACGCTTTTCGTAAAAGCATGGGGCCGCCATGCTGAAGAAGGCGAGAGCGGACGGCCGAGATTGTGGTGCTGAGGCCTTTCCGAGGGGCCCGTTGACCGGAGCCCATCGCGATCCTTGTCATTGATCGCGATGGGCTTCAGAGCAGCATCTTCGCATGCGGACAGGCCGCGTGCCTGTCATCGGGCCGCGCCTCCCGCAGACCGTCCGCCAACCCGCCTTGTGCTTGCCGCGCCTAATGCTTCCAACTCACGTGCATCATGTGCCCGACCATCTTGCCGGCAGCGGCGCGATAGCGCCCGCCATGGACGATGTCATCAAAGGCCGCAACGAGCACAATCGCGACAAGACACCCAGCAACCATTCGCACGGGATCATTCCCTTTGCTGCAGTCGCCTTTCCGGTGCGGATTGCCATCCGCATTTGCTCCGACCGCCTTCAAGCGCCGCCGACGTGCAGCCGGCATGCTGAGCGAATCGAGCGCCATCATCTGATCACGTTGCCGCGCCGAATTCTCGTGCCGGCTGAGAGCAGGTTTAAGGAACGCTGTACCTGATCGCGGAAAGGCGGTGGTACAGCCTGCGCGGCGCGGGCCGGGCCCGCGGCCGGCTTTCTTCCCCTGCCAGCGGAAATTCTCTAGAACCGTTCCGAACCGGCCGGGGAGTCCGGCCGCACTGAAAATTCACGAGAATCCGTATCGAGACCGCGCATGAACGCACCCGTCACCCCGCCTGTCCCCGCCTACAAGCACACCCCGCTGTTCCCGCTCGGCAAGGACACGACGCCCTATCGCAAGCTCGATGTGCCGGGCGTGCG
>NZ_DATMRX010000182.1:0-1920 GCF_035565855.1 Pseudorhodoplanes sp. | reverse complement strand
CCGATCGTCGTCCGATTGGCCTGAATGATCGCCGGCATCGTGGCGGCGATGACATTGGTGCTGTATGGCCCGATGAGGAGATCGACCTTGTCGACGCTCATCAGCTTTGCGTAGATGCCGGGCGCATTGGCGGGATTGCCCTGGTCGTCGTAATAGACGAACTCGACCGGCCGCCCGAGCAAACCGCCCTTCGCATTCACATCGCTCCGCCAGATTTCGAGGCCCGCGAGGACCTGCTTGCCGGCCGGCGAGGTCGGTCCCGTTGCGCTGATGCTGAAGCCGATGCGCAGCGGATCGGCCGCGTCCGCGTGCTGTAAGCCAAACCCGAATGCAAGCGAGGCGATCGACGCCGCCAGCAAGTGGCGACGGTGAAATCCGTAACCCATGATGTCCTCCCATTCTGGCCGTTATGTTTTCGGCCTTGGAGAAACGCTACAACGCACGGCAAAACTTGGCAATCGTTTGCCGCGGTGCTAGCACGCTCAGCGCGCGGGCTTGCAATATGCCGTCACATCATGCTCTTGCGGCGCGCGAGCATCCCGATCCGCGACAACAGCGGACGGACAAGGAGGAAAGAGAATGTTCAAGGCCTCGGCCGGCGTCATGCTGCCCACTTCCATCATCGGATCGCTGCCGCGCCCGACCTGGTACACCGCGACGTTGGGCTCCAAGCCCTTTCTCGAAGCGATGGTGAATTCGCGTTACCGCGAACAATATGAAGACGCGGTGTCATGCTTCCTGCGCGCGCAGGAAATGGCCGGCCTCGACATCGTCACCGATGGCGATGCGCATTATGACGAGGAAGTCGGCGGCATGAGCTGGCAAAGCTATCCGCTGACCCACATGGAGGGGTTTTCCAAGGAAGCCCATCCCAGCATCTACAAGGTGGGCGCGGTCGCCTATCCGCGCGGGCATATCCTGCACGATTTCCTGGAAGCGCGGGTCTTCCCGAAGATCGTTGGGCCGGTGGGCCGCGGCAATCTGCAATATGCCGCGATGTGGAAGGTCGCGCAGCGGATGACCAACAAGCCGGTGAAATTCGGCACCATCCTGCCCGAACTGTTGGCCGCTTCATGCGAGGACGACTATTACAAGGACCCGGTCGAGCGGACATGGGCGCTGAGCGACGCTCTCAACGCCGAGCTGAACGATCTTGCCGACGCAGGCTGCCCGGTGCTGCAGATGGAAGAGCCGCAGATCCACATGGTGCCGGTGCGTGGAAAGGCCTTCGGCAAGCTGGACGTCGGCGATCTGGTGAAGGTCTTCAACAACACAGTGAAGGGCCTGCGCGAGAAGACCGAAGTGTGGTGCCATACCTGTTGGGGCAATCCGTCCCAGCAGCGCATCTTCAAGGAGCCGCAGAGTTATCAGCCGACCCTCGAGGCGCTGAACCACGTCGAAGCGGACGCGCTCACCTTCGAGACCTGCTCCTCGGGACCCGGCGACCTGAAGGCGATCGGCGAAGTGATCAAGGACAAGAAGGTCGTGATCGGCGTCATCGATCACCACACGCTGCAGATCGAGCGGCCCGAGGAAGTCGCCGCGCTGATCCGCGAGGCCCTCAAGCACATCCCTCCGGAGCGGCTCATCATCTCGTCCGATTGCGGCATGGGCCGCGAGGGCATGGGACGGCGGCACGCCGCTTACAAAATGGTGTCGATGGTGCTGGGCACCAACATCGTGCGCAAGGAGCTCGGACTGCCGGAAGCGCAGTGCCTGGCCGCGGAAGGGCGCTACTCGCTGACAATGGCGGCTCGCTGAAACTTTGGCGTCGCGGCCGGGCATCGCGCTGCCCGGCCGCCAAGCGCATCCATGCCATTGATTGCCGCCGCGAGCGGCCGAACGCTCTTTGGTAAATATTAACGTTAGCCACAGTCGCAGAACGCCCTTGCCTCGGCGATTGCGAAAATCGAAAGACCC
>NZ_DATMRX010000181.1:0-45032 GCF_035565855.1 Pseudorhodoplanes sp. | reverse complement strand
CGGTCTCCCCGATCGCAAGCGGCGCCGTTGCCGGATCGAGCCTGCGGGTCACGATGGACCACACGCGGTCTGCAACCTGCTCGGGCGTGTCGCTTGCATCGATCACCACGCAACGCTCGGCTTCATCGCGCGCGAGCTGCTGATAGGCCTCACGCAGCCGCTCGTGGAACGCCAGGTCCTCGCTTTCGAAGCGGTCGATTTCACCGTCGCCCCGGCGCGCATGGGCGCGCGCGAGCCCGATCTGCGCCGGTGCATCGAGGATCAACGTGAGATCGGGGCGCATGTCGCCGACCGTGATCTTTTCCAGCCGCTTGATCAGGCGCGGATCGACGTGGCCGAGCACGCCCTGATAAACCCTCGTCGAATCGGCGAAGCGATCGCAAATCACCCAATGCCCGCGCAGAAGCGCCGGCCGGATCGTATGCGCGATGTGATCCTCGCGCGCCGCTGCAAACAGCATGGCCTCCGCGTCGGGGCCAAGCGGCTTGGCCGCCCCCGACAAGATCACATGCCGGATCACCTCAGCGCCCGGCGAGCCGCCCGGCTCGCGCGTCGTCGTCACGGCAATGCCGAGCCGTTTGAGCCGATCGGCGAGCATCCGGGCCTGGGTCGACTTCCCCGTACCCTCGCCGCCTTCCAGGGTGATGAACTTGCCGCGCATCAGGCAATCCTTGACGATGGAGGCCTTTATAGCTTCTCCAGCCCGGCGCGGAACCAGCCGCCGAACAATTCTCCCAGCGCATCCATCGCTTTGCGATGAAGCGGTCCGCTTTCGACCGATTCCGCCGCTTCGAGCGGCGTTTCGAGGGCGATCGTATCGCCGCGCCAGACCTTGAGCACGCCAATCGGTTGCCCCTGAGCAACCGGAACCCTGACCGGGCCTCGATAGACCACGCGCGCGACAATGCGCTCGGTCGAATTTTTCGGCACCATCAGCCGGATCGGCTTCTTGTCGCGCGACTCAAGCGGCACGTAACGTTGTTCGCCGCCGAACAGCCGTGCCTCACCCACCCGCTGTCCTTCAGCGAACAGCAGCCGGGACTCAAAACCGTTGAATCCGAAATTCAAAAGACGCCGCGCTTCGTCGGCGCGCTCATTTGCGGTTTTCAGTCCGGCCACCACGACAATCAGCCGCATGTCGTTCTGCACCGCCGAGCCGACGAGACCGTATCCGGCCTCGTTGGTGAAACCGGTTTTCAAACCGTCGGCGCCGATATTCATCGCCAGCAATGGATTGCGATTGGGCTGACGGATCTTGTTCCAGGTGAAATCCTTCTCGCCGTACCACTTATAGAATTCGGGGTAGGTATGGATGATGTGGCGCGCAAGCTTTGCGAGTTCGCGCACGGTGACGCGCTGCTCCGGATCGGGCAGTCCGGTCGAGTTGGTGAAATTCGACTGGGTGAGACCGAGCTCCCGCGCCCGCGCGTTCATCAGGCGCACGAAGCTCGCCTCGTTGCCCGCAATTCCTTCCGCAAGCGCGATGCAGGCATCGTTGCCGGACTGGATGATCGCGCCCTGCAGCAGGTCGGAGACCTTGATGCGGCTGTGGATCGGAGCGAACATCGTCGAGCCGCCCGATGGCGCTCCACCGCGGCGCCAGGCGTTCTCGCTGATGATGAATTCCTCGTCGAGCTTGACGTTGCCTTCCTTGATCTCGTTGAAGACGGTTTCCGCCGTCATCAGCTTGGCGAGACTGGCCGGCGCCACCAACGTGTCGGCGTTTTTTTCGAAGAGCACTGTGCCGGATTCCGCCTCGATCAGGATCGCGGTCGGAGCGGCTGTCGTGAATCCCTCATCCTTGGTCTTGCCGCCGGCGATCGTGGCCGGCGCGCCGAGCGACGCCCCTATCCCTGCAGCCAGCAGATAGAATGCGGAAACGGCGCCCACGGCGCATGCGGTCAGTCGATACATGGTCGGACAACACGAGGTGATGCGCGGAAGCCGCGCGGCCGTCGCCCCAGGGTGATGCCGGGCTGGCGGTGCCTAGTACAGTCCGCGTCCGCTCATGAATCCGGCGCGGGGATCATAACGCATCGATCCGCTACCGGAAACCGGGTTTGACGCCGTTCGCTGCGGCCGCCCGGCCGCTGTGACCTCAGTCAGCCGCGGCGAGACGGATTCTCCGAGACTGTAGGGCCGCGCCGCCGGGATCGGAACCGGGCCGCCGACGGCGAAACCGCGCGGGCTTTCGGGCAAGGCGATCGGCGCGCGACTGGCGGACGCCACCAGAACGGGCGCCGGCGCGGGTTCGCCATGGCGAAGCGTCGCTGCGAGCTTGCGATCGTCCGACCCTTCCAGGGACGCGCGGCCGACATATTCAACCCGGACGCGGGCCGTGCCGTTGTCCTTGAACCCGAGCAGATGCGCGCTCTTCTGCGAGAGATCGATCACGCGATTGCCGTGGAACGGTCCGCGGTCATTGACCCGCACGATCAGCGAGCGCTTGTTGGCAAGATTGGTGACCCGCACATAGGACGGCATCGGTAGCGTCGGATGAGCGGCGCTGATCGATTCCATGTCGAAGACTTCGCCGTTCGCGGTCAGGCGGCCGTGGAAATCGCGGCCGTACCAGGACGCCAGCCCCTCGGAGCGGTAGTTTGCCACCTCCTCCGGAACGTAAGTCCTGCCGCCGACCACATAGGGCTTGCCCACGCGGAACACCCCGCCCCCCTTGGGAGCGCGCTCACCCAGCTCGACAACGCGTGGACTGGACGGGACGCCATATTTCGGATCGACCTTGCGCGCGAATTTGTCGGACGAGGCGCAGCTCGCGAGCCCGAGTGCTGCGGTCATAACCGCCACCGCGCGAATCGCTCGTTTCCCCCGAAACGACGACATGCTGTCCCCAAAAAATTAGAATCTGGCCGGGCCAAAGCCCGCCTTGATTCACCATAGCGTGACCTGCCCGACACGCAAATGGGCGGAATGGCGGCTTGGTTAATGGCGGCTGAGCGGGCGGTATCGACGGGTGGAGTGAAGCCTGATTATCGTAATTCCCCTATTGTGAAGGATGCAGGCCAAGGATCAAAGGGCGCTTTGTTCCGGCGGTAATCTGGGCTAATCGACTGCGATCCCGCAGATGGAAGGGTGGCCGAGTGGTTTAAGGCAGCGGTCTTGAAAACCGCCGTGGGTGCAAGCCCACCGTGGGTTCGAATCCCACCCCTTCCGCCAGATTTTTCCCATCTTGACTTGGACGTATTGGCTCTGCGCTTCTTCGTAGAAGGGCGACGGCGAGAGCTTCCTGTCAAACCGTCTCTCGGTCCGGCCGCCGATTGCTCAGTCCAACGCGCAAGAGCCAGTCCACGGTCTCGAGAATCCTGGCGCGGGAGGACCACGCGGCTGCGCCCCAATGTGCGGTCAGCAAGGCCTGCGCCCGGTCGAGCAGCGCATTGCGCTGTTCTCCGAGCAAACGTGCGCGGGCGATGGTGGTCATATAGGCCGTGCGCCGGCTGTCGATTGCCGCAGGCGAAAGGGCGCGCCGTCGCGCAGCGCTTCTTGGTCGCGAAGACATTTCCGTCCCTGTGGCTCTGTAGCCGCTTCGGGACGTTAGCTGGGGGCTCGAGGCCGCCTGATAAAATAGGAGGCTAGCCGCGTAAATTCTGCATCACTCGATACCGCGTCGAAAGTCTAAGGTGCTACATCCATGGGAACCGCAAGGCGATATCCGACGCCAAGCTCAGTCAAAAGGATGCGCGGCTTGGTCGCATCAGTTTCGATCTTCTGACGCAACTTACGGACGAATATGCGAAGGTAATGCGTGTCGTGTACGTGCCACTGGCCCCAGACCTCCGAAAGCAGGCGTTGGTGGGTGACAACCTTGCCGGCATGCTGCGCGAGGATTTGCAGCACACGATATTCCTTCGGCGTCAGTGATAGCCGCTTGCCGTTCGCGGTCACCCGCCGCGCCGCGAAGTCAATGGTGAGATGCTCGATCGTGATGACGCTTTCACCGCTCTCCCCGCGCCTGTGCCGCCGCAATGCGGCCTTGGCACGGGCGAGCAACTCGGCCATGCCGAATGGCTTTACGACATAATCATCGGCGCCGAGTTCCAAAAGACGCACCTTTTCGTCCTCACTGGAGCGCACCGACAGCACAATGACAGGAACATTGGACCACGACCGCAAGCGCTCCAGCACGTCGCTGCCATCCATGTCGGGCATCGCAAGATCGAGGATCACGAGATCGATCGACCGCATCGTTGCGATCCGCAAGCCGGTCTGACCGCTTTCAGCTTCGTGCACCGTGTAGCCGTCGAGCTCGAGGCCAGCGCGCAGGAAGCGCCGGATCTGTGCCTCATCGTCAATCACCAGAACAACGGGGGGGTGCTGCGCGCTCATGCGTCGGTCTCGCTCCAGGCGTTTGCCGCGGGCACCACGTCTTCGCCGACAGGCAGGTGCATGAGGACGCGCGATCCGCAATCGGCGCCGGCGCTCTCGATTTCAAGGTGGCCGGCATTGGCCGCGATAAAGGATTGCGCAATCCACAGGCCAAGTCCGGCCCCGGTGATTGAGGAGGCGTGGCGCTTGCCGCGGAAGAAGCGCTCACCCGCGCGTGACCTTTCCTCGGCGGAGAACCCTGCTCCGCGGTCCGAAACCGCTATGGTCACATCGTGCCCGGTTCGCTTCGCCAAAACCTCGATCGCAGAACCGGGCGGCGAATATTTCGCGGCATTGTCGAGGATCTGCCCCAGAGCCTGCTCGACCAGGACCGAGTCCACGTAGACCAGAGACAGATCGGGTGCGACGCGGACCTCGACCTCATGATCCTTCAATCGCGCGCGTCGTCGTTCCACCGCCGCGTTGACGATATCCGCCAGCTCGGACCATTCGAATTTGGCATGCACGCCCTCGCTCGATATCCGGGTCGCGTGCAGCAGGTTGTCGATGTCGTGGTTAAGCCGTTCGGATTCCTCACGCGCGACATTGGCGAGGCCGGCGAGCCGCGGATCGGCCTTGATCTGCGGCGCCCCCGCGATCGTGGTTGTCGCTCCCAGGATTGCGGAAAGCGGCGTGCGGAGCTCATGCGAGACCGATCCGAGCAGCGCATCGCGCAACGCTTCGGCATCGGTGCGGCTACGCGCTTCGCTGATGGTGCGTTCGAGCCCGAGGCGCTGGAGCGTCGCGGCCGCATCGATCAGCAAGGCGTCGATGTCCTTTCCGATCTTTTCGGTCTCGGTGCGGCTGCGCGTTCCGAGATCAATGGCGATCACGCCAAATTCGGGGCTTTGCGCAGAAACCGGTCGCACAAGCCAGGTCTGGCCGTCTCCGTCCTGCGTCACCGTTCCCACGCCTGAATTGCCGCCGCGCCGCAATGCGCTCAGCACGCTGTCGCTGACCTGCGGAGGGACGCGCAGCGCCGTGCATCTGGCGAGCGCCTCGCTTTCGGTCGTGACCGGACCGAACAAAAGAACACTGCGTCCGACCAGCAATGTGAGATGCTGCTGGATCGCGTCGTAGATGCCGGCCGCATCGCGTGCCGACGCGAGCCGTCGCGCGAAGGCATACAGCGCCCCGATTTCGCGTTCACGGCGATTGGCACGGTCGGCCTCGATGCGCAGGCGCGTGGCGAAATGTCCGGTGGTGATGGCTACGGTGAGGAACAGGATCAGGTCGAGAATCTGCAGCGGATCGTGAACCCGCAGATCGTAGATCGGCGCATAAAAGAAAAACGCGGCCGATGCGATCGCGCAAAGGGCAGCGATGATGGCTTCGGTCACGCCCCATCGGATCGCAGCGACGAGGACCGGAACAATATAGACGATCGAGATGTGCCGGACGTTCGTGAAATGAATGATGATGGCGACGCCGAAGGTCGTCAGCGCCACGAGGACGACCGCATAGATCGCCGTCTGGAGGCGTTCGCGGATGGGCAATTGCACGGCTTGAAGCATGACAAACCGCTATTCTACAGCAAAAAAAGGCCCCGCACAGCGGGGCCTTCAGTTGCTCGGGGACACGGGGCAGTCTTACCGACCGCGCCCGATTGGCCTCAAGAAGATGCCCCGCTCATGGCCTCCACGCCGGAGCCGGACGTGATGTCGACATCCTTGGTGTCGCGCAGAAATACAGCACCAACCACGAGCGTCATGACTGCGACCACGATCGGATACCAAAGCCCGGCATAGATGTCGCCGGTCGCGGCCACGATCGCCGTCGCAAGCAGAGGCAGCATGCCGCCGAACCAGCCGTTGCCGATGTGATAGGGCAGCGACATCGAGGTGTAGCGGATGTTGGTCGGAAACATTTCGACCAGGAAGGCTGCGATCGGGCCATACACCATGGTCACGTAGATCACCATGATGAAGAGGATCAGCAGCGTCAGCGGCCAGTTGATCTTGCCAGGATCCGCCTTGGCCGGGTAGCCGGCCTTGGCGAAGGCCGCCGTCCAGGCCTTGGCATCCCAACCCTGCACCTTGTCATTTCCGATGCTCAGCACGGGCGCCGAACCTGCCGGCAACGTGTCGGTTCTGAACGACACGCCAAGCTTGGTCACGAAGTCCTTGGCGCGATCGCAATCCGAGAATTTCGACCACGGACCCACAAAGATATGGAAATTGCAGGTTGCGGGGTCGACGCCGACGCTGATCGCCTGCTTCTCCTGGAACGCCGCGAGGTCCGGGTTCGCCGCCTTGGTCAAGGCGCCGAACAACGGGAAGTACGTCACCGCGGCGATGAGGCAACCGGCCAGGATAATCTTCAGCCGGCCGATCCGGTCCGACAGCCATCCGAAGAAGATGAAGAACGGCGTGCCGATAACCAGCGAAAGGCCGATCAGGATATAGGCCGTGGCATAATCGACCTTAAGCGTAATGGTGAGGAAGAACAGGGCGTAAAACTGGCCCGTGTACCACACCACGCCCTGCCCGGCGGTGGCGCCGAGCAAGGCAAGGAGGACGTATTGGTTGTTGGGATAGCGCAGGAAGCTGTCCGTCAACGGCGACTTTGAACCTTTGCCCTCCTCCTTCATCTTCTGGAAGATCGGCGTCTCGTTCAGCTTGAGCCGGATCCAGACCGAGAAGGCCAGCAGAACGACGGAGACAAGGAACGGAATGCGCCAGCCCCATTCGGAGAACGCCTTTGCGTCCATCGTGGTGCGGCAAAGCAGGATCACACCGAGCGCCATGAACAGACCGAGTGTTGCAGTGGTCTGGATCCAGCTCGTCGCAAAGCCACGGTCATTGGGGCGAGCGTGTTCAGCGACGTAGGTCGCGGCGCCGCCATACTCGCCACCCAGCGCAAGGCCCTGCAACAGGCGCAGCGACACGAGCAAGATCGGAGACAGCCAGCCGATCGATGCGAAGGTCGGGAGAAGACCGACAGCAAAGGTCGAGGCACCCATCACGAGGATGGTGACGAGGAACGTGTATTTGCGGCCGACAAGATCGCCGATTCGGCCAAACAGCAATGCACCGAACGGACGCACCAGAAAGCCCGCCGCGTAGGTCGCGAAGGCGGAAAGCAGCGCTGCGGTGTCGTTGCCGGGCGGAAAAAACAGTGACGCGAAAAAGGGTGCCAGAACGGCATAGAGATAGAAGTCGTACCACTCGAAAACGGTACCTGTTGACGACGCGAAGATGACGAACTTCTCTTCCCTCGTCATGCCGGCACCGCGAGCCGACGTATGCACAGCGGTTGTCGTGGACATAGGCGCTCATCCCTTTGGTGCTACGGGGACGGCCTCTTCTTTTGCACATGCCTGCCGCCCCGGCGTCAAATTTGCCCATCGGGTTGCTCGCGTCTGTGCTTCTCATGTCGTAGACAAAAGGTCGGTATGCAGCGCGGTAACCATTTGATTGCAGCGACGAATTCATCCGGAATTCGCTTTGCTTGCCGACACACTTTTTCATCATGAATTTGGATCGGGATCGGCGCCAATGGCAGAGTAACGTTCGCGGCTGAGGCAACGCCCTTATGAGGGTGACATGGCAGTAGCTGTGGTCAGCTTCTCTCCACGCCGGCGAAAACAGCCTTCGCATCCTCATCCACACCCGATGACCCGACGCGTTGAACGACCGTCTGTGCGGATTCCATCCTTGGGCTTCATCAGGAAACCGCCCGCTCCCGACCGGCAGCATCATAAAGTCACAATTCGAGAGCCATGGATGAAGCGATATTCATGTCGCGACGCCACTCGGGAGGGGGCCTGTGCGCCGCCTATGAACGTGCAGAACCCGCACCTCATGCCTGCTCCGGCGGCAGAGAAGCCACCGCTCACCGTCGGTGAGCGCCTGCGCCTGATGGCGCACCATCCGCTGCTGATAGCAACCGGCCTCATCCTCGCCGTGACCGGCGTCGCGGTGGTCGTCTCCTATATCGAGTCCAAACCCGCCGCGCTGAAGATCGCGGTCGGCCCGAAGCAGAGCGAGGACCACAGGCTGATTCTGGCGCTTGCGCAATATTTCGCACGCGAGCGTGCGCCAATCAGACTGAAGCTGGTCCCGCAGGACAACACTGCGAAAAATGCCGAGGCGCTGGACAACGGAACGGCCGATCTCGCGGTGGTTCGCCGCGACGTGGCGATGCCAAAAGCCGGACAGGTTATCGCGGTCCAGCGCCGCGATGTCGCGGTGCTGATCGTGCCGGCGGTCGAGGCGCCCCCGCCACCGCCGACACCAGCAAAGAAAAACGGACGCGCCGCAAAGGCCGTCAAAGCAGCGAGCGTCACCTCGACCGTGAAACCGATCGAGAAGATCGAGGACCTCGCGGGCAAGACGGTCGGCATCGTCGGCCGCGCGCCTGCCAATGTCACGCTGCTGCACACGATCCTGCGCCAGTATGGCGTGCCGCCCGACCAGGTTACGACGTTGCAATTCGCGCCCGAAGATCTCACCACGCAGTTGAAGGCCGCGAAGTTCGACGCGCTGCTGGCGGTGGGGCCGGTCGGCAGCAAAATCATCGCCGAAGCGGTTACGGCGCTTGCGCGCGGCAAGACGCACCCGCTGTTTCTGGCAATAGGATCGTCGGAAGCGATCGAACAACAGAACCCGGTCTATCAATCGGCGGAAATTCCCGCCGGCGCCTTCGGCGGCTCGGGGCCGGCCGAGACCGTGGAGACGATCGGCGTCTCGCATTATCTCGTGGCGCGACGCACGCTCGACTCTGTGCTTGCTGGAGAGTTCACCAAGTGGCTGTTCTATGCCAAGCAGGCGCAGGGCGCAGAAATGCCCGCTTTCACCAAGATCGAAAGCCCGGATACCGACAAGGCGGCTTCGCTCAGCGTCCATCCCGGGGCGCTCGCCTATCTCGAAGGCGAGCAACGGGGCTTCTTCGAGCGTTACAGCGAACCATTATATTGGGCGCTGATGCTGTTTTCGTTCTTCGGCTCGGGCGCCGCCTGGCTCGTCAGTTACGCCCGCTCCAGCCCCTCAAAGTCCGAACGGCGCAACGATCTTGAGGCCCTGATCGGCGTGATCAAGCGCGCGCGGACCGCGGCCGCGCAGGAACTCGATCTGATGTGTATTGAGATCGACGACATCGTCGAGCGCGCCATCCGGCAGATCGAAAGAGGTGAAATCCATCACAATCGCTCGTCTGCGGTGACCCTTGCCGCCGATCAGGCCCGTCGCGCAGTTGCCGAACGGCGCGCAGTGCTGCTGAAGGTATAACAACACAGACAGAATCCCGCGTCCTGTGCCGGCGCGGCCTATTGCTGCTGGTCGCGAATTTCGGGTTCCGGCGGGATTTCGGTCGGTTGCTCGCAAATCGGCAGGTCACCCTTGGTGAAAACCTGTTCCCGATGCTCTTCCAGCCAATGCTGGTTGGCGGCGAGGGCGCTCAGGCTGCGTGTGTGGTGGTCGCGGTCCATGCACCGCAACGCCGGAACACGCAATCGGTTCGCCCTCACCCATTCGCAAGATGGTGATCGGGTGTGCTGGCACTGGGGGCCAATCACAGCGAATGCATCGTCACGACAGGAGCCCGCGCCCCGGTCAGGAGACGCGGGCCCTCGTTGTCAGGCCGCGGCCTTGTTCTTGATCGCACCGATAATGGCGGTGAGGATCGCCCCGCCCGCTCCGCCCGCGATCACCTGCGAAACGACACCACTGACGGTCAGATTGCCGGACTGGGCTGCCGCCACGATGGACGGCATCAGCAGCGTGACGATCTGACCGAGCACCCCTCCTCCGACTGCACCGGCAATGAGATTGCCGACCATCCCGAGATCGAATTGCGGAGAGGTCTTGCCGGCACCCGCACCGCCAAGCGCCCCCGCCACGAGATTGATGAGGATCTGTTCCATGGAGCCTCCTCGGCCCGTTGTTGAAACGGGCAGAGTCTAGACCGGCATCCTGAGTCCGTCGACCGATGCTGCGCTCACTGCACCGGTTTGTGACTGTATTCGGGTGTGGTGACCTTGAGTGTGCGCCGCACAGGGAACAGCACCAGCCCCCAGCGATCCGACACATAGCCCCAGATCCCCTTGGGCGCGAACAGCATGATGACGATCGCCAGCGCACCGAGAAGAATGAGATACCAGGTGCCGTAACTCGAGAGGTAGGTCTGCATCAGATAGAAGATGATGACACCGATGATCGGACCTTCAATGGTGCCGATGCCGCCGATCACCACAATGAAGATGACGTAGGCAGTCCAGTCGAGCACCGAGAACGCGGCATCCGGCGAGATGCGCGCCTTCTGCAGATAGATCAGCGCGCCGACCATCCCTGTGCCGACCGCGGCGAACACATAGACCCAGAATTTGGTGCGGAAATTGTCGATTCCGACGCTCTCGGCGGCCGTCTCTGAATCGCGGATCGCGGCAAGCGCAAGTCCGCGTCGCGATCGCAGGATCCAGTAGACCGCGAAGAC
Organism: Pseudorhodoplanes sp.; assembly: GCF_035565855.1. Lineage (GTDB taxonomy): Bacteria > Pseudomonadota > Alphaproteobacteria > Rhizobiales > Xanthobacteraceae > Pseudorhodoplanes. Next base: position 34,220 of record NZ_DATMRX010000181.1, on the reverse strand, counting down.
CGTGCCGACGACGAGCGCGAGCGCTATCCAGTAGGTGACGATGTCGCGTGCGGCCGGCGTGCGCAGTTCGAATACGGACTTGACCCAGTCGATGCCGAAGACGCCGTTGGTGACAGACGGCGGCAGCGATGTGCCGGTGCCCCCGCCAAGCGATTTGAATTGCGCGAGAACGAGACGATAGACCTCCGCAACCACCCAGGTGCCGATGGCGAAATAGGCGCCGCGAAGGCGGAACACCACAAAGGCGGTGGGCACCGCGCATAAACCGGCAAACGCACCGGCCAGGATGATCGCGAGGATCGGATCGAGATCAATGAAGATCGTGAGTGCGAACAGGAGATAGGCGCCGAGGCCGACAAAGGCCTGCTGTCCGACCGAGACCAGCCCCGCATAACCCGCAAGCAGGTTCCAGTATTGCGCGAGCGCCAGCATGTAGAAGATGAAGATCATATCCTGGATCGCGTTGCGGCTTGCGATCGCCGGCAAGATGATCAGGAAGCCGACGAAAGCAGCCGCGAACACCGCCAGAAGCCGGCCGTATCCGCCGCCGATCCGGCTTTCATAGCGCCGATCGGACTGCGGGGCGTCGGGCGCAGGACGGCTGGCGCCATCCTTGTTCTGCTGCCAGCTCGCGACTTGCCAGAACAGATCCATCGCCGCGCCTCAATCGAACGCGCGCGGAAACAAACCGCGCGGCTTGAGAACGAGGACGATCAGGAACGCGATGTGACCGGACAGGATCTGCCATTCCGGGTCGATCGCGGCACCGATGGTCTGGGCGAGACCGATGATCATGCCTCCGATCAGCGTGCCCCAGAGGCTGCCGAGCCCGCCAATGATCACCGCCTCGAATGCGTAGATGAGCCGCGCCGGACCGATGGTCGGATCGAAATTGGCGCGCATGCCGAGATAGAGCGCGGCGATCGTCACCACGATCATGGCGATGCCCATCGCCATCGAAAAGATGCGTTTGTGGTCGATGCCCATCACCTGCGCGATTTCGAGGTCATCGGAGGTCGCGCGGAAGGCCCGGCCGAGTTCGGTGCGATAGAACAAGAGATTAAGCGCCATGATCACCACGATGGCCGACAGAAACGTGATCAGCGGCAACACGCCGAACGCCACCCCTCCCCCGAGCGAGATGGATGCGGTGCCGATTTCGCCGGAGCGCAACAACTGACTGTCGGCCGAAAAGGCTTCCATCAAACCGTTCTGGATGATGATCGACAGCCCGAAGGTCACCAGCAGCGGCGGCAGGAGATCGCGCCCCAATGTGCGGTTCAGCAACACATGCTGCAGGCCGAAGCCGATCGCAAACATGATCGGGATCGCGAACAGCGTCGCAAGGAAGGGATCGAAGCCAAGCCAGGCGCAAAGCGCCAGAATGACGAAGGCCGCGAGCACGATGAGGTCGCCATGCGCGAGATTGACGAGTCGCATGATGCCGAAGATCAGCGAAAGGCCCGCCGCAAACAGCGCATAGAGCCCGCCGAGCAGGACGCCCTGGATGATGGTGTTGATCCATTCCGCCATCGGCCAATCCGTCAGGAACCGAAATAGGCGTTGTGGATCTGATCGCGCGAGAGTTCGCGCGGTCGGCCGGACAGCGACAAGCGGCCCTCCTGGAAGCAATAGACCCGATCGGCAACCTGCAGCGCCTGCACGATATCCTGCTCGACGATGATCAGGCTCGTGCCCGCGGCCTTGATGCGCGGCAACGCCGCATAGATGTCGCGGATCACGATCGGCGCGAGCCCGAGGCTGATCTCGTCGCAGAGCAGCACCCGCGGATTGGAAATCAGCGCCCGTCCGATCGCCGCCATTTGCTGCTGTCCGCCGGACAATGTGGTGCTTGCGGCGTTGCGGCGTTCGCGCAGAACCGGGAACAGCCGGTAGATCTCGTCCAGCGTCCAGGGTCCGGGAGCCTGACGGCCATAGCGCCCGATCAGGAGATTCTCTTCCACCGAAAGCGAAGGAAACAGGCGCCGCCCCTCCGGCACGAGCGCGATGCCGAGCTTCATGATGGACGCGGCAGGCAGCGATCCGATCGGCTTGCCCTCGAACATGACGCTCTCGGGCTCATTGCGGATGAGACCCGCAATCGACTTCAGATAGGTCGACTTGCCTGCGCCATTGGCGCCGATGATGGCCACCGTCTCGCTTTGGTCGAGATGCGTGTCGATACCGTACAGCGCCTGGAAGTCGCCGTAGAAGGATCGCAGCGCCCGGGTTTCCAGCAGTGGCATTACGCCTCGATGCCCATATAGATCTGTCGCACCTCGGGCGAGTTCATCACGGTCCGCGGATGTCCTTCTGCGATCTTGCGTCCGAAATTGAGTACGGCAAGCCGGCCGACGACGGCAAGCAATGCGTGGACGACATGTTCGATCCACACAATCGTCGTGCCGTCGGCATGGATGCTACGAATGGTTTCGACCAACTCGCTGCATTCGCCTTCGGTCAGACCGCCCGCGATTTCGTCCAGCAGCAGCAATCGCGGTCCGGTGGCGAGCGCGCGCGCCATTTCGAGCCGCTTGCGTTCGAGAAGAGTGAGAGAGCCGGCCGGCACATTGGCGCGCGGCAGGAGATGGGTCAGGTCGAGAATGCGTCCACAGGCGTCGATCACGTCGCGCTCGTGCTTGCCCTGCCCATAGACGGCGCCGACCAGCAGATTTTCAAACACGGACAGCGTCTCGAACGGCTGCGGGATCTGGTACGAACGGCCGATCCCAGCGATACAGCGCCGGTGCTGCGGCACGCGCGTGATGTCCTGACCGTCCAGGCGGATAGTCCCCGACGCCGGCGACAAACCGCCCGCGATCAGATTGAAAAGCGACGTCTTGCCGGCGCCATTCGGCCCGATAATGCCGAGCGCCTCACCGGCCTCGACGGACAGGTCGATATTGTCGGCAACGACGACCGATCCGAAGGATTTTGAAACGCCTTGCAGTTCGAGCAGCATGGCGGAAGGATAAACAACGGCGGTGCGGCCAACACAAGGGCCGGATGGGGTCCCGGCCCTGCTCCGGGCGCTTCGGTAAACGGGCTGGACCGCGATGCGATACAGGCCGATCCCGCGCTTACGGGATCAGCCCGTGATCGGTCGCCGGGTTTATCCCTCTAGCCAACCGTGTGGACGCCAACGAAGCGTCCGGGTGTCGCGCGCCACAGCGTGTCGAAGACACGCATTCCTATGGCGCGCAGACCTGACCTCAGATCAGCCGATCGGCTCCATCTTGCCGCCGACGGGGATGTTCGGCGCGGTGCGATTGTCGGTAATCACGATGTCGAACCGCTTGCCGTCCTTGTTGAGGCGCCACTGGCCGCCGACGAGCGGCGTCTTGGCGACGTTCTTCGCAGCGAAAGGCGGCACGCCCTTGCCGTCCCAGCGTACCGGACCCGCAACCGTCTCCAGATTGGTCTTTTGGATGGCGTCCACGGTCGCTTTGGAATCGCCGATATCGGCGGTGCGCTTGAGCACATCGAGTCCGACCTCGAACAGCGAATGGATGAACCCGATCGGTTGCGTCCATTGCTTCTTGGTGGATTGCTCATAGGCATCGCCAAGCTGTTTCGCGCTCATGCCGTTCATTGACGACTTGAACGGATGGCTCGGCGACCACCACACCTCCGACGACAGGTTGTGACCGTCCTTCCCGAGCGCTTCCACAGCGACAGGGAACAGGATCGCCTTGCCGACAGACGCCGCCTTCGGCCTGAAACCCTGCTGCAGCGACTGCTTCCAGAACGTCGTGAAATCCGGTGGCAGCACGACACCGGTCAGGATCTCGGCATTGGCGCCCTTGAAGGCTGCGATCTGGGCCGAGAAATTGTCGGTGAGATTCTGGTAGCGGCCGGGATCGAACAGCTTGAAGCCGGCCTTGTCGAGCGCCGGCGGCAGACCGACCACCTTGTCGCCCCAGGCATTGCCGTCGGCATCGTTCGGGAAGAGGCCGCCGACGATCTTGTTGGTGTCGAGTTGGCTCCACATGTTGGTGAAGACGGCGATGACGTCTTCGAGACCCCAGAAATAGTGATAGGTGTAGTTGAACGGCTTCCAGGTCTTGGGATCGCCAGGATTGCCCTGCCGGCCGATGAAGTAAGGCTGCCACGGGCAATTGTTGGTGACGCAGGCCACCTCCTCGATCTCGCACTGGGTCGCGACCGGATTGGTGGTCTCCGGCGTGTTGGCCGACAGCATCAGGTCGATCTTGTCGCGGACGATCAGTTCCTTTGCGACCTCGGCGGCCCTGTTCGGATTGGACTGGCTGTCTCGCACCACGACTTCGATCGGCCGCGTCGTGTTGCCGACCTTGATGCCGCCCTTGGTCGCCTCGCGCACCTGGCCGAGCACGAAATTGTCCGCTTCCGCGAAGGCGGCGAGCGGCCCGGTCTGCGGCGAAACGAATCCGATCTTGATCGGCTTCTGCTGCGCGATGGCCGGCATATAGACGCCGCTCGAAGCGAGCGCCGCACTGCCGGCCGCGGAATATTTCAAAAGGGTGCGCCGGTCGATGCCACGGCGCGTGGTTTTGCTAGTCATCGCGAACCTCCCGATGAGTTGTTATGTTTCTGCGCGACAGCGCAGCCGAGCGTCATGCGCCGCAGATTCGGTGCATGCTCCCTGTTGCGGGATATTGTTCGTTAGCGGCTGCAACGTGTCAACGCCGCGCAGGATTGCGCGGCGAGACGTTAACGATTGCCCGGAAAATTTAGGGGCGCGCCTGTATCACGGTTCGGTACAGCTGACGCGGTTCATTCGGGGCGCGCCAGCGGTGGCTGGAATCGACGTCGCCAGGACCGACGACCTCGCGGTGCGCGGACCGCGTTCCACCACCCAGTACAGGCCAAGCCGGGCGCCCGCGACGATCGATACGATCGCGATGATGGAGCCGACCGACAGGGTCGAGACGCCGGTCACGCCTTGCCCGATGGTGCAGCCGAGCGCGGTAATCCCGCCGAAGCCCATCATGAAGGCACCGGCGACGCGGCGGCGGAATTCGGCGGCGCTCGCCGGGATCTGCCACCGGAAGGTGCCGTCGCTGATCGCGGCGACGAAGGCGCCGAACACAAAGCCGAGCACGGCGCCGATCGGAAAATCGAGCGAAAGCGCCGTGGAGAGCATGCCGTAAAGCAGCGTCTCGCCGAGCGGGCCAACGAAGGTGAAGGATTCGATCCGGCGCGTGTCGAACGAGTCATAGCCGACGATACCGGTCGCCCACCAGCCGCCGACGACAATGAGGCCGATCAGCAATCCGGTAATCGCAAAACGAGGCGTCGCACGAAACTCGCGATGAGCGAAGGCATAGACGGCGATGACAAGCCCGATCGCGATCGCGGCGATGGTGGCGCCCTGCCCGGTGAAGCCGGCAAGAAGCGGCAGCCGCTGCGTCGCGGTATTGCCGAGATCGACGGCGAGCGGATCGGTCACCGCAACACGCGCGATGCCAGTCAGGCCACGCATCGTCATCATGGCGGTCACGCCCATGACAAGGAACGTGAGCACCGCCCGCAGGTCACCGCCGCCGATCTGACGAAGCGTACCCATGCCGCAGGTGCCGTTCAGCGCCATGCCGAAGCCGAAGATCAGTCCGCCAAGGATCAGCGCGCCGAGTTCGAGCCGCGAACCGGTATAGATCGACTTGGTGAGATCGAGCTCGCCATGAGCCTCAAGGAGATGCACACCGACAACCGCCACCGCGATTGCAAGAAGCCAGCTGCGCAGGCGGCGGGTGTCATTGGCATAAACCGAATCCTCGATCGCGCCGAGCGTGCAGAAGCGGCCGCGTCGGGCCACGAAGCCGAACGCCGAGCCGAGCCCGAGGCCAAGCAGAAACCGCACGAGATTGAGCGAGAGATCGTCAAACATCGTTAGACCTTCGGCCCGCAGAACGCAGCATGCAGCGCTTCGATCACCTGGCGGACCTCAGGCCGGGCAACCGAGTAATAGATATTCTTGCCGTCGCGCCGCGTTTCCACGAGGTCGTCTGCGCGCAGACGCGCGAGCTGCTGTGACACCGCGGGTTGGCGCAGCTTGAGAAGCTGTTCGATTTCGGTGACCGACTTCTCGCCTTCGATCAGGAGGCACAGGATCACCAGACGGGCCTCGTGCGACAACGCCTTGAGGAATTCGCTGGCGGCCTGCGCATTCTGCAGCAGATCCTCGATATCGAGATCGGGCTTTTTGAGTTTGCGGGCCAGAGCGGTCGCCATGTTGTCGCTCCCAGGAGATACGACAATACATGCGTCAATCTGCAAGTATTTGAAAGGGATGGAACTTTCAAATTGCTTTCGGCCTAGAGCAAAAGCTTTTCCAAAACGCCCCAGAAAAAGAAATCACCTGCATATCCTTCGATCCGCGCTTTTTCCTTGCCGTTCTCAACCAAAACGAAGGTCGGGGTGAAGCGCACGGGACTCTTGAGTTCGACCGAATTGTCGCGGCCGCGATCAAGGTGAACCTGACGCAAGGGCAACGCCTTTCCGATATCGGTCTTCGGATAAATCGGGCCGATTTCGCGGTCCCAGGCCAGACAATACGGACACCCTGCCCGGCGATACATCACGAGTTCGGCTGCAAGAACCGGCGTCGCGGTGGCGAGCAATGCAACGACGGCAATGACGGCCCTCAGAATCCGCACCTTCGGCCCCTATGCAGCATCCGGTCCCGCACATATAATTGCGAAATTATGAATGCAACATCCCGATCGGTGTCGTTCACGCGCCGCGCCATTCTGGGCGGCGCCGCGGCCATGCTCGCGCCGCGGCCGACCTTTGCCTCGGAGCTGAAGCTGAATGACGACGGGCTCTACGTAAAACCGTGGTTCCTCGAGAGCCTTCTGGATCTCAATGATGATCTGAAGGACGCCACCGACAAGGGGAAGCGCCTCCTGATCATGTGGGAGCTCAAGGGCTGCCCCTATTGCAAGAAAATCCACGAGATCAATTTCGCGGACCCGGCGATCGAGGCCTTCATCAAGGACCGGTTCGAGCTTCTTCAACTCAACATCATCGGCGCGCGTGAGGTCACCGATTTCGATGGCGAGCGGCTTCCGGAAAAGGCCTTCGCGCGCAAATACGGGGTGCGCGGAACCCCGACCTTCCAGTTCTTCCCCGAACGCGGCGACGGGCTTGCGCAAAAGCAACCCGCAGCGCGCGAAGTCGCGCGCTGGCAGGGCTATATCGAGCCGAAGCCGTTCCTGGCCATGTTCAAGTTCGTGGCCGACAAGGCCTACGAGACGACAAGCCTCGCCGAGTATCTGAAGGCGAATAGCTAGCCCTGCTGCGGATAGACTGTGTCGACGACTTTCCGGAACTTGAGCGCGCCGGCCATCAGATTCTTCGTATTCCAGACAAAAGAAAGCGCAAATGGCATCGCGCCTTTTGCAATCGGCCGGAAAACGACGCTTTCACGAGCGAACGACTGAGCGAAAGGCGGCAGGAGTGCTATCCCGAATCCGGATGCTACATACCCGAGCTGCGCCAGCAACGTTGGCATCTCGTACTCGATCAACGGTGTTAAGCCCGCACGCGCAAACGCCCCGAGTGTGTTATCGTAGTGATATGGCGAGATGCTACGCGGCGGCAGGACGATCGGATACGAAGCGAGGTCCTGAAGCGTCACCGAACGCTTCCGAGCAATTGGCAAATGCTCCGGCATTGCGGCTAGAAACGAACCACTAACGAGGACTCGCCCGTCGATTGGAGCCTGCGGCCTCCCCTCCCAGACGAAACCAACGTCGATCTTGCGGTCAAGCAACTCGCCCAGCACGGCACTCGTGTGGGCTTCTCGAATGACGAGCTGGATTTGCGGATGAAGCGCTCGGAAGCGACGCGCAATCGCGGGAAATATCTCAAATAGCGAGGTCGGCGTGCATCCGACTGTTAGGTGGCCATGCTCCCCACGGCGTAGTCCCTTAAGAACATGGTCGATCCGCTCAGCTCGATTGAGGATATCGACTGCCTCCTTAAGCAGAAGGGCACCCTCTGGCGTCAGTGCGACATGACGCTTGGAGCGCTCGAATAGCTTGGCTCCGATCTTGTGCTCAAGCGCCTGAATGTGCTGGGTGAGCGGCGGTTGCGACATGCCCAGCTTTGCCGCCGCACGACCAAAATGAAGTTCGCGAGCCACCGACACGAAGCACGTAAGCTGCTTCAGGTCCCACTTGAGATAATTCATTCCCCTCGCACGTCCCCTCCTTCGCCCGCCTTAATACGGGACGCATATCACATCAATAGCGGATCAGTATTGGACGTCGACCCGCCGATTGAACAGAAGCAGACGAGAGTGCAGTGAAGGAGCATATGATGACTGCCCCCCTCGATCATCGTAAGAGTGGCGGAATCCTGCCGGACTCCAAAATTAGAGCCACTCCGGCACCGATCAATCCTGACTCGATCGCCAGTCTGAGGCAGATCAACGATCTCAGCAGTACCGTTTCCGACGTGCTCGACCATCTCGGAGTGATCAGCTGTGTGGGGGCCTCAATCCTGCGTCCGACCATTGTCGGCAAGACTGTAGTCGGCCGCGCCATCACCGTGCGGAACGTGCCGCAAAAGCGTAGTTCGTACCTCAATGCCGAGGAAGACCTCTCACTCATGAACGAACTCGAAGGTATCAACCAGTCTTCGCCGGGGGACGTGCTGGTCATCCAGGGGGTGCCCAACGTCTCAAACATGGGTGGGATGGTTGCTACAATTGCCAAACACCACGGTCTCGTCGGCGCCGTCGTCGATGGAGGCGTCCGCGATGTTGGACGGTCGCGCGCGAACGATTTCCCCGTCTGGTCTCGCGACATTTCGCCAATTACAGGCAAGTATCGCTGCGTGACCGAAGAGGTCAACGGAACCATCAATGTTTGTGGCGTGACGGTCAACGCCGGCGATCTGGTGGTCGCAGACGAAACCGGCGTTTGTTTTGTGCCGCAACAATACATCAATGATGTGCTCGCCGCTTGCCGCAAGATCGACGACGTCGAAAAGGAATGGCTTCAGGATTGCGAACGTGGACTATCGATCCCCGACATCATGAAGAAGGTCTACAAGCAGCTCCGCGACAAGTGAGGCGCGCGGGAGCGCTTGTTTGAAATGGGAAGGCACATTCATGCCAACTTTGAAGAGAATCGCTGCTGGATTTCTCGCGACTCTAACCGTGGTCACCGTTGCTTTCGGACAGAGTGCCGCTGCGGAGAATGAGTCATATCCGACTCGATCGATTGAACTGGTCGTGCCTTTCCCTGCCGGAGGCTCCGACGCTGTTCCTCGACGATTCGGGCAGTACATGAGCGAAAAGCTCGGGCAACCGGTCGTCATCATGAACAAGCCCGGTGCCAGCAGTATCATTGCCTCGCGCGCCGTGATCGCGTCGAAGCCTGACGGCCACACGTTATACGTTGCTACTCCGACCGAGCTCGCTGCGAATCCCAGCCTGTTCGAAACCGTCCCGTTCGATGCGCTGACTGACCTGACGCCGATTTCGTTGTTGGCTCAGACACCGTTTGTTCTGCTCGCCCGGGATAAAGCACCCTTCAAGAACTATGACGAGCTGATTGCATTCGCCAAAGCAAATCCGGGCAAGGTCTCGATTGGTACGTTTGGCGCCGGATCGCCGCCGGACTTGATCGCTCGGGAGTTTCAGCGCGCGGCCGGAATCGAGTTTCAGATGATCCCCTATCAGGGGGGCTCTCAGGTACTAACGGGTCTATTGCGCGGCGACATTGACCTTGGGGTTCTCACGCTCATTCCGACCCGTGGGCCGATTGAGAACAAGTCCATCCACCCAATCGCAATCACCTTGGACAAGCGTGCGCCCCTTATTCCCCAGACACCGACCTTCTCCGAAAAAGGTGTGAAGATCACTGCAGGCGGCGGCTGGGCGCTCATGGGTCCAAAGAACCTGCCGAAGCCGATCGTTGAAAAGCTTCACCAGGTCGCGGTTGCGATGGTGCAGGATCCGGAGATCGTGAAGTATCTTCAGGGACTGAATATCGTGCCTGTGGGCTCTAGTCCCGATGAACTGGCAAATTCGCTCAGGGCCGAAACCAAGTATTGGGCCGAGACGATTCCTCAACTCGGACTTGGTAAGAGGAAGGAATAGATGGAAGCGCCGCGCAGTCTGTCTGCGCGGCGCAATCTTTATCTAATCCCCTATCCCACCTTCAGATAGGCAAAGCCCTTGCCCTGCAATTCGGCGACGGTCGCAACGCCCGACGGCACGAATTTCAGGTAGTCGCCGTCGCGGGTCTTGGCCATATCGATCTTCTGGCGCTTGTAAGTGATCTCGCACAGATAGCCCTCGACCCCGAACTTGGTCAGGCCGACGAAGCGCTTGTAGATGTCCTCGTCGATCTTGTCGTTCTCCCAGGGCGTGCCGGACCGGTCGGCGAGGAAGAACTTGATGCCGGGGCCGTGCGCCACGATCACGAGCTTCACCCGCATCGGATCGAACTCGTAGGCCGACAAATGATTGTTCATGTTGGTCAGCATCTGCGAGAAGCGCTGAACGTCACCGAAGTCGCAATGATAAAGGCATGCGACGTCGGTATCCTTCTTGAGTTCGCTCATGTTGAGCTTGGCGGGCGCTGCGACGACGCGCGAGGCGCCGAGCGCGGCACCCGATAGGGCCAGCGCACCGATGAAACCGCGCCGGCTCATTTTCGACGGGGTCATGTGTCTCTCCATGGAATGCGGCCGGCACGATGATCGCGCCGGCCCCTGAAAATTCTCGTGAGCGTCAGTCCTTGTTGACTGGACTGTCCGGGCTCATCAGCAGCGCCACAGCATCCTTGATCTGCTCGATGGTCAATACTTTATTCGTGCCGAACCGTGGCATATTCGAACACGGCAAGGCGGAGTGAGAGTTATAAATTTTCTCGTACACCGCCTTCACGTCGGCTTCCTTGTAGTCGCGCAGCTTTCCGTACTGGTAGAGGCTTGGACCAAGGGTACCGTAGCTCACCTCCTGTTTCGACACCTGATGGCAGGCATAGCAATTGCCGCCATTGGCGCGCGTTGCAGGATAGTCGGTGAAGCGAAGGCCATAGCCGTTTTGCGCCAGCGCTTCTCCCTTCTTCCAATCGCCGATGAACTTGCCGTCGGCGGGATACTCGATCGTCGCCTTCTCGCGCTTCTGGATCGCCTCGGCCATTTCCTTTGGCGGATTATTCCGTGTCGCCGAGCACTGTTTCATGGTCTCGTCCTGCGACAGCCGCGGGACGAACTCTTCGGGCGCGCCCGGAAACGCGGCCTTGACGGCTGCATCCGCCGCGCCGGGCGGAACCGTGGATTTTTGCTGCGCGATCGCAGCGGAGCCGGCAAACACGGCGGCAGCAAACAGAACGAAAGGAAGCTTCTTCATGATGTTTGTCCTTTCGTTCGCTTAGCGCTTCAGGCCGGGAGCGGCAATCTCACCGCCCTGCGCCTGCTTCACGAGATAGGCGATCAGCGCAACGCTCGCATCCGAGCCGAGCTGAATTTGCGGCAGCCGCATTTGCCAGAAGCAGTCATACAGGCGGTGCTGCATGGTCATGATCTGAGCCGTCGACACGCGATAGGCTGGCCATTCGCCGACCACCTTGCGGGCTTCCTTGGAGTCGGCAAGGTGCGGCAGGCCCTGCAGGCGGATGCGCAAGCCTTCCGCCGCATGACAGGTAGCGCAGGAAAAATCCATGGGCCCCGAGCGGCGGAAGAATAACTCTTCACCAAGCGCGGCAGCTTCCTGCTCCTTGGGGTGATCGAATTTTCCGGAGAATTTCTGTCCCGCCGACTGATTGGCGACCCATGTTGCGATCGCACCGAGTTCCCTGACCGGCTGGCCGCCGCCCGGATGCGGGCGTTTGACAAGATCGGCGGAATTGAAGCCCTGAAGCTTCTCCATGCACCAGAGCAGCCGCGTCTCCACGTCCATGACGCGGTCCGCGTCCTTGAAATAGCGCGGCAATTCGGCGAACGCGCCCTCGACGACGCCCGGCCCCTTGCCGAGATCGCATTGTTCCAGCGTGACATTCTTCGGACCGCGCGCCGTCTTCCACAGCGCTTCGCCGCGATCGACATCGAGCAGACCCGGATTGCTCCAGGGATCTTCCTTGAGCATCTGCCGGTAGCGTTCGATCGCCTTCTCGGTATCGGCATCCTGCGCAATCGCGACACCGATGACCGACAAGGCGCCGATGCAGACGGCGGCTGCCAAAGCTTTGCTGAATCTCACGCGCGTTCTCCCGCATTGTTCTGTACTTCGATATTGCCTGTACGAAGCAAGGGCCTTGAAGATCAAGCCGTGTTTGGAGAGCAGAATACATGCATTTCCTCGCATGAGAAACTTTTGCTCTTTGTGCGACGCAATGGAGAATAAACGTTGTGAGCGAGCGCTGAATTCGGTAAACACTTTCAACGCAATGAATATGTCCCGTGCTATAAGCGGACGATGGCGAGGAAACGTGAGGCAACGGCGCGCTTGCTGCCGGGCTCCTGTCGTGTAATCCGACGCCGTATTGAAGTCAGGCCTCGCGCCGCCCAGATGACGGCGACGCGTTCAGGAGAGGTTGAGATGAGCATTTCGATCACGCGCCGGCAGACATTGTTTGTGGGCGCCGCAGCGATTGCCGCCGCTGCCATGGGGCAATCGGTCGGGCCGGCCCATGCCGCCAACAACATCGATGAGCTGGCGAAGAAGTTCACCGGCGGCGCGGCGCCGGTCGAAGGCAAGGTGAAACTCGATCTGCCGGAAATCGCAGAAAACGGAAACACCGTGCCGATCACCGTGTCGGTCGAAAGCCCGATGACGGATGCCGATTACGTCAAGGAAGTGATCCTGCTCGCGGACGGCAATCCGAATGCCGGCGTCGCGACGTTCCACTTCAGTCCGGCGAGCGGCCTCGCGGAAGCCAACACCCGCATCCGTCTTGCGAATACGCAGAACATCGTCGCGATCGCCAAGACCAGCGACGGCAAATACTACACCGCCAAGAAGCAGGTGAAGGTCACGATCGGCGGCTGCGGCGGCTGAGTCATCGCACGCGTCGGCGGATCACCAGAGGTTCAGGAGATTTTGAAATGTCCACGCCCAAACCACGCATCAAGCTCGACAAGAAGGAAGCCAAGAAGGGCGACATCGTCGAGGTGAAGGCGCTCGTCTCGCATGTCATGGAAACCGGCCAGCGCAAGAGCGCGGACGGCAAGGTGATCCCGCGCAAGATCCTCAACAAGTTCACCTGCACGGTGAACGGCAAGGAAGTCTTCTCGGCGGATTTCGAGCCCGCAGTGTCGGCCAATCCCTACATCCAGTTCAAGTTCAAGGCTCAGGAGTCCGGCCCTGTCGTCCTGACATGGATCGACGACGACGGGTCCAAGATCGTCGGCGAAGACAGCATCAAGGTTCTCTGACGAGAGGACGGACATCCGTTTCGGCGTCTGTGGGCTCGGAACGGCTGATCGCCTGATGGACCGAGAACCGAAGAGGGCATGATGCTTTCAAGGCGCGACTTCCTTCAGGTGGCCGCCGCAACAGCGGCGATCCTGCCGGCGGGCTGGACATCCGCCCTCGCCCAGCAGCGCCTCACGCAAGCTGACCTCCTGCGCTTCGAGCCGCTCGGCAATGTCACGCTGGTGCACATTGCCGACATCCATGCCCAGCTTCGGCCCGTCTATTTCCGCGAGCCCTCGATCAATCTCGGCACTGGTGACGTGAAGGGGCTTGTCCCCCACATCACCGGCAAGGCCCTGCTCGACTATTACGGGATTCCCGCTGGAACGCCGGAAGCCTATGCGCTCGCCTATCCGGACTTCGTTGCGCTGGCGAAGGGCTACGGCAAGCTCGGCGGGCTCGACAGGATCGCAACCGTTCTCAAGAGCATTCGCGCCGAACGCGGCGACCGCGTGCTGTTCCTCGACGGCGGCGACACCTGGCAGAACAGCTATACCGCGCTGCAGTCCAAGGGCCAGGATATGGTCGACTGCATGGCGATGCTGAAGCCCGATGCGATGACCGGCCATTGGGAATTCACGCTCGGCACCGACCGCGTGAAAGAGCTGGTCGAGGGTCTCGACTTTCCGTTCCTCGCGCAGAACATGCGCGACACCGAATGGGACGAGCCCGCCTTCAAGCCGTCGGCGATGTTCGAGCGCGGCGGCGTCAAGGTGGCGGTGATCGGCCAGGCATTTCCCTACACCCCAATCGCGAACCCGCGCTGGATGATCCCGAACTGGTCGTTCGGAATCCGGGAAGACGGTTTGCGGGCCAATGTCGAGAAAGTTCGAAAGGACGGCGCCCAGCTTGTGGTGCTCTTGTCCCACAACGGCTTCGATGTCGACCGCAAGCTCGCATCGCGCGTCTCCGGCATCGACGTCATTCTGACCGGACACACCCACGATGCCCTCCCCGACGTCGTGAAGGTCGGCAAGACCCTGCTCGTGGCGTCAGGCAGTCACGGCAAATTCGTCTCGCGGCTCGATCTCGACGTGCGTGATGGCGAGGTCAAAGGCCATCGCTTCAGACTGATCCCTATCTTCTCCGATGTAATTGCGCCCGATCCAGAGGTCGCGGCGAAGATCGACGCCATCCGCAAACCGCACGAGGCCATGCTGGGCGAAAGCCTGGCGCGCACCGACACGCTCCTGTACCGGCGTGGCAATTTCAACGGCACGCTCGACGACGTGATCTGCGACGCGCTGCTATCGGAGCGCGATGCCGAAATTGCGCTGTCGCCAGGATTCCGCTGGGGCTCTTCGCTGCTGCCCGGTCAGGACATCACGCGCGAGGATATCTACAACGCCACCGCCATCACCTATCCGAACGCCTACCGCATGACGATGACCGGCGCGCGGCTCAAGGAGATCATGGAGGACGTCGCCGACAACCTGTTCTACCCCGATCCCTATTATCAGCAGGGCGGAGACATGGTCCGAGTGGGCGGCCTTTCCTACACGATCGATATCGGGAAGCCGGGAGGACAGCGGATCTCCGACATGACCCTCCTTCGCACCGGCAAGCCGCTCGAGGCGCAGCGCGAATACACGGTCGCCGGCTGGGCCAGCGTCAATGAGGGCACCGAGGGTCCGCCGATCTGGGACGTGGTGGCGAGCTATCTGCAGAGGACCAAGGTCGTAGCTCCGAAAGAGCTCGCCAATGTGCGCGTCGTCGGCGCGTAAAAGGCCATGGGCGCATAAAAAATTTGACCAAACACATGCACACATATGCATTATTTAAAGTGACCCGGAACGGAGGTTTCGCATGACCGACCGCCACGCTTCGCGCCGGGACTTGCTGCGCGCGGGTCTCGCTACGGGTGGCCTTCTCGTTGCCGGTGCGGCGGGAGCAGGTCCGCAGAAGGGCAATCCTGCCAATCAGCCGCCGAACGTTCCGGACTGGACACGCAATCTCGGCGAAGGCGTCGCGGTTCGTAGCTATGGCAAGCCGTCTGAGTTCGAAAAGGACATCATCCGCCGCGACGTGGAATGGCTCACCGCGTCGCGTGAAAGCTCGGTCAGCTTCACCCCGCTTCATGCGCTCGACGGACCGATCACGCCGAACGGGCTGTGCTTCGAGCGCCACCATTCCGGTATCGCCGAAGTGGACCCGGCCGACTACCGCTTGATCCTGCACGGGCTCGTCGACAAGCCGCTGATCTTCACGCTTGACGACATCAAGCGCATGCCGCGCGTCAATCGTCCGTATTTTTGTGAATGCGCGGCGAATTCCGGCATGGAGTGGCGCGGCTCCCAACTCAATGGCTGCCAGTACACGCACGGCATGGTGCATTGCGTCATGTATACCGGTGTGCCGCTGAAGACGCTGCTCAACGAAGCCGGCATCAAGGCCAACGCGAAATGGCTGCTTCTGGAAGGCGGCGATTCCGCCGCGATGACGCGCTCGCTGCCGCTCGCCAAGGCGCTGGACGACGTGCTGATCGCCTATCGCATGAACGGTGAGATGCTCTATCCGGAGAACGGCTATCCGGTGCGCGCCGTCATTCCCGGCTGGGAAGCCAATATGTGGGTGAAGTGGCTGCGCCGCATCGAGGTCGGCGATCAGCCCTGGCATCATCGCGAAGAGACCTCGAAATACACGGACCTTCTCGAAAACGGCAAGGCGCGCCGCTTCACCTATGTGATGGACGCAAAGTCCGTGATCACCAGCCCCTCCCCGCAGGCGCCGCTCAATCACAAGTCCGGCTTCACCGTTCTGTCGGGTCTCGCCTGGTCGGGGCGCGGCAAGATCGGGCGGGTCGATGTCTCGCTCGACGGCGGACGCAACTGGCGCACCGCGCGCCTCGACGGTCCGGTGTGGGACAAGGCCCTCACCCGCTTCTATTACGAGTTCGATTGGGACGGCCGCGAATTGCTTCTGCAATCGCGCGCGATGGACGAGACCGGATACGTGCAACCGTCGAAAGCCGAGTTGCGCAAGGTGCGCGGCGTCAACTCGATCTACCACAACAACGGCATCCAGACCTGGCAACTGCACAAGAATGGCGAGGTGGAGAATGTCGAAATCTCGTGAGACCTGTCACGATCTTTCTTTCTTGCCGCTGCTGGCTGCGGCTTGCCTTATCTGTCTCGCCTGCTTTGCAGCCTTCGGTGCCGCCTTCGCTTCGGAGAAAAAGCTCGATATCGGGCGCGAGGCCACCGCCGAAGAGATTGCCGGCTGGGACATCGACATCCGCCCGGACGGCCATGGGCTGCCCGTCGGCAGGGGCACGGTGAAGCAAGGCGAGCCGCTTTACGTCGAGCGGTGTGCTGCATGCCACGGGGAGTTCGGCGAAAGCGCCGGACGCTGGCCGATCCTGTCCGGCGGCAACGGCACATTGGCGAGCCACGATCCGGTCAAGTCGGTCGGCTCCTATTGGCCCTATGCGTCGACGATCATCGACTATATCCGGCGGGCGATGCCGTTCGGCGCCTCTCAGACCCTGACGAATGACGAACTCTATGCCATCACCGCGTATGTTCTTTTTCTGAATGACATTGTGACTTCGGAAGATTTTGAGCTTAGTGACAAAAATTTTAGAACAATCAAGCTTCCCAACGAGCCCAATTTTTTCGATGATGACCGCGAGGTTGCGGAAAAAGCGTTCTGGCGCACGGACCCCTGCATGAGCAATTGCATATCGGGGGATGCCGTTGTCACCGGACGCGCCAAGGTTATTGACGTGACGCCCGATCCAGGCACGGGTCCGAAAGTGGAGTAGACGGATCAATGTTCGAGGGATGGCGTCAACGCGTGGCCAGCGGCGCAATCCTCTTAGCCCTGCCGGCCGCATGGCCCGTCATCCCTGCGACATCGTCGCATGCGTCTGGTGACCGCGCTCTCGGCCAATATCTGTCGTCGGAATGTGTCACCTGCCATCAATTGTCCGGACGGTTTGACGGCATTCCGCCGATTGTGGGATGGCCGGAGGAAACGTTCGTTCAGATCATGAACGAGTACAAGTCAAAGACGCGAAACCACCCCGTCATGCAAACCATCGCAGGACGGCTGTCACCAGAGGAGATCGCTGCGCTGGCTGCCTATTTCGGGAGCGTTGCTCCGGCACCGGTACAGCGCGAGGGAGGAAAGTCGTGAATACGAATCGCAGACAATTCATCGGCGGCGCCGGCGCGCTTGTGGCGACAGGTGCGCTGGCAGCGCCGGCGATCGCCCAGGCCAAACCGCGCGTCGTGGTCATCGGCGGCGGACCGGGCGGCGCGACGCTTGCCAAATACGTTGCCCGCGACTCGCAAGGCGCGATTCATGTCACGCTGATCGAGCCGCTGAAGGAATTCGTCACCTGCTTCCATTCCAATCTCTATCTCGGCGACTTCAGGCCCTACGATTCGATCACCCATAATTATTCCGGCCTCGCCAAATACGGTGTCACGCTGGTTCACGAACCGGCGGCGTTGATCAACCCGCAGACCAAGACGGTGCGGCTCGCGAGCCACACCACCCTGCCCTACGACCGGCTGGTGGTCGCACCCGGCATCGACATCAAGTTCGACTCGGTACCGGGCTATTCCGAGAAGGCCAGCGAGGTGATGCCGCATGCCTGGAAGCCCGGACCGCAAACCCAGCTCCTTAAGAAGCAGCTCGATTCGCTCGAGGACGGCGCGACCATCGTCATGATCGCCCCGCCGAATCCGTATCGCTGCCCGCCCGGACCTTACGAGCGCGTGTCGATGATGGCGCACGTCCTGAAGAAGAAGGGCCACACCAAGTCGCGCATCATCGTGCTTGATCCCAAACCCAGTTTCTCGAAGCAGGCGCTGTTCTCCGAAGGATGGGAAAAGTATTACCCGGGCATGATCGAATGGCAGGACCCGAAGATGCATGGCGGCATCAAGGGGGTTGATCCGTCGACCATGACCGTGAAGACCGATCTTGGGGAATACAAGGCGCAGCTCGTCAACGTGATCCCCGCGCAGATGGCTGGAAAGATCGCGCGCGATGCAGGGCTGACGAATGACAGCGGCTGGTGCCCGATCAAGCCCGAAAGCATGCAGTCGGCGAAGGATGCCAATATCTACGTCCTTGGCGATGCCAGCATCGCCGGAGACATGCCGAAATCGGCCTTCTCCGCCAACAGCCAGGCCAAGGTCGCGGCGATGGTGATCCGGGGTGAGCTGACCAAGTCTCCGACCTTCCCGCCTCGCTACACCAACACCTGCTGGAGCATGATCGAGACCGACGACACCGTCAAAGTCGGCGGCCGCTACGAGCCGAAGGACGGAAAGATCGCAGCGGTTGAGACCTTCATCTCCAAGACGGGAGAGGACGAGGATCTGCGCAAGCAGACCCAGGCCGAGAATATGGGCTGGTATCAGGGCATCATTGCCGACATCTTTGCCTGATGTCAGACGATACGATTGCCCGGCGTGAAACGGCGATGCGGCTGCAGCCGCATCGCCGTGCCGTTCTTGCGGGTCTGGGTACAGCGCTGGCCTGGCCGATCGTGGCAAGAGCCGCCACTGGCCCCGTCACGCGCAAGGTCGGCGCATTTGACGTCACCATCGTCAGCGACGGCACCTTGAACGTCCCGCTCTCGTTCTCGCTGCCCGAAACGCCCCCCGCCGACGTCGCGGCGCTCTTCAGGGCCCACGGCCTGCCCGAAAGCGGCTCACCGTCGCAGACCAATGCCGTGCTGATCTCGTCGGGCAGAGAACGCATCCTGATCGATGCCGGCTCGGGACCCGGATTTCAGCCGACTGCGGGCAAATTGCAGGACAATCTGGAAGCAGCGGGCATTGCACCCGACAGCATTACAAAGGTCGTCTTCACCCATTGTCATGCCGATCATCTCTGGGGCGTGATCGACGACTTCGGCGACGCCGAGCGTTTCCCGAATGCGACCTACGTCATCGGCGCTGCGGAATGGGATTTCTGGATACATCCCGAGACCGCCGCGCGTGTCCCCGATGCACTGAAGGGCATGGCGCTTGCGACGCGACGCATCCTGAAGACCATCGAAAAGAAGGTCGAACGCCGCAGGGACGGCGATCGTCTGGCACCAGCCGTGAGCTATCTCGCAACGCCCGGCCATACGCCGGGCCATATGGCGGTGCTGATCGAGGATGGCGGCCAGAGGATTCTTGTCGGCGGCGACGTTCTCACCCACACCGCCATCTCGTTCGCGCGGCCGGATTGGCGGATCGGCGCCGATTTGGATCGGGACCAGGGCATCGCGACCCGCAAGCGCCTCCTCGACCTCCTCGCACAGGATCGCATTCCCCTGATCGGGTTCCACATCGCCTGGCCGGGCCTCGGTGTGGTGGAACGCCAGGGCACGGGTTATCGTTTCTCCCCGCTCTGACTCGAATCAAACTTGAGGATCTCATGACCAGGATCGCCGCCGCACTCGTGATCTTTGCCGCACTCGGCGCGCCGGTGCAGGCCCAGGACGCCGCTGCCGGCGAGAAGGTCTTCGTGCAATGCCGCGCCTGCCATCAGGTCGGCGAAACCGCAAAGAACGCCGTCGGCCCGGTGCTCAATGGACTGTTCGGGCGGAAATCGGGAACGGTCGAGGGCTACAATTATTCCGACGCCAACAAGAATTCGGGTATCGTCTGGGACGAGGCAGTGTTCGCCGAATATATCCAGAACCCCCGCGCCAAGATTCCCGGCACCAAGATGATCTATGCCGGACTGAAAGACGAGAAGCGGATCAAGGATCTGACCGCCTTCCTCAAGCAATATGACAAGGACGGCAAGAAAGCCGCGCAATAGCTAGGGCCGCATCGGCGCGTAGCTGGTGAGCGTCGGATCGGCGAAGGCTGCCGCTTCCAGATGGCGGGGCACGATCACCCGTTGCCCTGCTTCGAAACTCGTGTTGCTGCCGACATCGTTGAGCTGTGCAACGGCCCACACCGGGACCGCGTAACGCTGCGCCACCGTCCGTACGTTGTCGCCCGGTTCGGTTCGGATGCCGACGCCCGAATCCCACAATTCAATGGGTTCGCCACGAGGCATGACGTAGCGGATCGGTACGGTCGGACCGTCGAGCTGGATCGGCAATGTCGAAATCTGCACGACCTTGGCGACGATCTTGTCCTGCAGACCGCGGATCTTGACCATGTTGACGTGCAGTACTTCCCAGTAATTGCGCAAGTCCACCGTCGAGAAATGCCCGCGGAAATCCGGCGCCGGGCGCACATAGCCGCCGCCGAAGAAATTCATCGACTGATAGATATTGATGAAGCGGTCGACATTGTTCGGGACCGTCGGCGCGCGGCGCGTTGGATCGAACGCAACGACGAGGCTCACCGGCACCCCGGCATTTTTCAGCTTCCAGGCAAACGCCAATGCGGCATCGCCGCCCGCGGAATGGCCCATCGCCATGATCGGCTGCGGGTTGCGTTTGTAGCGTGCGATTGCCTCGTCAGCGGGACCCGACCAGTTGATGTGGTTATAGGTCTCGGCATCGATGCCGCTCGCGGCGATCTTGTCGCGCAGATAGTCCATCTCGAAGGAGGCGAAGCGGCCGCCCATGCCGCGGAACACATAGGCCTTGCCGGTGGCGGCCTTCTTCGGCCCGAAGGCGCCGTCCGACGACAGGAAGCCCTCGAACGTGGAGAGCGACCCGCAACCCGAAAGCGTCGTGGCAACGAGACCTGCGAGCGCAAGTCGCGACAGCTTGAACATGCCTGGCCTTCCGGTCCCCCGCGCCGCCGTGCCGAATCCGGCGAAGCTTCCCAATGCAGCCGTCCGATCGAGCGGATCAAAGGCTCACTTCGTTAAGATTTTCCAAATATTCGAATGACGCTCGTGTAAGGCATTGATTGTGCTGACGTTTTTTCGCACTTCCGGCATGATCCGTCATAAGACAGCGGCACGTGAGCACCACAGATTCGCGCCGCTCTTCTGGCGTGGTGCTCCCCTTATGTGCGCCGCGTTGCGCTGAAATCGACGCCGGGCTGTACCCTCGCCCGATTGACCTCGCGCGCCGGGTGCCCTAAAGCCGCGCCTTCACCGCATCTCCCTCCGGGCCTGAATGACCGCCGCGCCGCGTATATCGTTCGTTTCGCTTGGCTGCCCCAAGGCGCTGGTGGATTCCGAACGCATCATCACGCGCCTGCGCGCGGAGGGCTACGAGCTTGCCCGCGGCCATGCCGGGGCGGACGTGACCATCGTCAATACCTGCGGCTTCCTCGATTCGGCGCAGGCGGAATCGCTTGCCGCGATTGGCGAGGCGATGGCGGAAAACGGCAAGGTGATCGTCACCGGCTGCATGGGCGCGGAACCTGAGAAGATCACGGCGCAATACCCGAACGTGCTCGCGATCAGCGGGCCGCAGCAATATGAAAGCGTGATGGAAGCGGTGCATCGCGCGCTGCCGCCGGTACACGAACCGTTCGTCGATCTCGTGCCGCCGCAGGGCCTCAAGCTCACGCCGCGGCATTACGCCTATCTGAAGATTTCCGAAGGCTGCAACAATCGCTGCACCTTCTGCATCATTCCGAAGCTCCGCGGCGACCTCGTGTCGCGACCCGCGGCCGATGTGCTGCGGGAAGCCGAGCGGCTGGTGAAGGCCGGCGTGAAGGAGCTCCTGGTCATCTCGCAGGACACCTCCGCCTATGGCGTCGACGTGAAATACGCGACGAGCCCCTGGCAGGATCGCGAGGTCCAGGCGAGGTTCGTGCCGCTCGCGCGCGAACTCGGTGAGCTCGGGGTCTGGGTGCGCCTGCATTACGTGTACCCCTACCCCCATGTCGATGAGGTCATCCCGCTGATGGCCGAGGGCAAGGTGCTGCCCTATCTCGACATCCCGTTCCAGCATGCGAGCCCGGATGTGCTCAGGCGCATGAAGCGTCCGGCTGCGCAGGAGAAGACCCTCGAACGCATCGCGCGCTGGCGCGAGATCTGTCCCGATCTCACGATCCGCTCGACCTTCATTGTCGGCTTCCCCGGCGAAACCGATGCCGATTTCCAGTTCCTGCTCGACTGGCTCGACGAAGCCGCGCTCGATCGCGTCGGCTGCTTCAAATACGAGCCGGTCGATGGCGCTATCTCGAATGCGCTCGACGGCGCGGTTCCAAAGGAGATCGCGGACGAGCGCTGGCACAGATTCATGCAGAAGCAGCAGACGATCTCGGCCCGCCGGCTGAAGCGCAAGGTCGGCACCCGCCAGCAGGTGCTGATCGATGAACTGACGCCGACTGGTGGCAAGGGTCGCAGCAAGGCCGACGCGCCGGACATCGACGGCGCCGTTCATGTGACGAGCCGCCGCCCTCTGCGGGTCGGCGAATTCGCCAACGTGAAGATCGAGCGCGCGGATGCGTACGATCTGTACGGGACCGTGGTGGGTTTCTAACCGAAACTGTCGCGGCACAAAATCCGATTGACGGGATGGCATGAGCCTCGCGAAGACACGTGCGTCGATGGTGGCTGTCGGCGACACGGCGTTGCAATGCTACGAAGCGGGGACCGGCGACCCGGTGATGCTCATCTCCGGCTGGCCGCAATCGGCGCTGGCCTTTGAGAAGCTGATCCCGCTGCTTGCGGACTATCACGTGATCGCGGTCGAACCGCCGGCCTTGGGCACATCTCACCCGACGTCCCGTTACGACATGCAGAGCATCTCGGACCTGTTTCGCGAACTGACGCAAAGTTTGGACCTGCCGCGCGTTCACCTCGTCGGTCACGACATCGGCTCCTGGATCGCTTATGCGCTCGCCGCGAAATATCCCGACACGTTGCGCGGCGTCACGCTGATAGAAGCCGCGATACCCGGCATCGCCCCGGCAAGCGCCTACGCCTTCACACCCGAGCAAGCCAAGAAGACCTGGCACTTCGCCTTCAATTACCTGCCAGACCTGGCCGAAGACCTGACCCGCGGACGCGAGCATGTGATCCTTGAATGGATCTTCCGCCACCGCGCCGCGCACCCCGATGCAATTCCGCGCGCATCAATCGACGAGTATGTACGGCTCTATTCGCGGCCCGGCGCGTTTGCCGAGGCGCTTAAATACTACCGCGCCATCTTCGAATCCGGAGCACAGAACCGGGCGCTCGCTGCCTCAAAACTGAAGCGGCCTGTTCTCGCCATCGCGGGCGCCTTGTGGCTGGGCGAAGCGATGCAGGGCGCCATAGAGCCGCTGGCCGAAGACTTCGAGATGCTGTCCATTCCCGACTGCGCGCATTTCCCGCCGGAAGAAAAACCGGCCGAGCTCGCGGCCGCGCTGCGAAAGCATTTTGACCGCTGCCGCTAACGTCCGGCGGGACGCGCTGCCAGCGCGCGTTCGATCGGCGGCGCCTCCGTCATTCCGGCCCGCGCCCGGCCCCGTGATAAGCCCGACGCTCATGCAGCAGCGTTGAAACTTCGCTTGTCCGCAGCTCAGGCTTTGAGCAAATCCCGCAGCGTTGCTTCCACGATCTTTGTCGCCGCCTTCAAATCCGAGAGCTTGATGTGTTCGTTCGCCGAATGCGCATTGGCCTCGAGGATCGAGCGCGGGCCGGCGCCATAGAGCACGGTCGGGATGCCGGCTGCGCTGTAATGGCGGGCATCGGTATAGAGCGGCACGCCGGATTCCTTGATAGCGGTCTTCAGTTCGCGCCTGGCATGGCGCTGGATGGTCTCGACAACCTTCTTTACCCCCGGCCTCGGCCGCAGCGGTTCGGCCAGGATCACACGCTTGCACTCGACCTTGATGCCCTTCCCCGCGCCCGCACGCTTGATCAGCGCGACCAGCTCGCGCTCGACCCTGGTACCCTTCTCTTCCGGGATCAGCCGCCGATCGATGCGCATCACCACACGGTCGGGCACGACATTGGTGGCAAAACCGCCGGAGATCAGGCCGACAGTGATCTTCGGCGAGCCGATGCCGGGCGACTTCGACTTCGTGCGGTTCAGGCGTTTGCGTTCCTTGTAGATCGCCTGCAGGATCGCGGTCGCAGCCTCAAGAGCATCAGCGCCGCTTTCGGGCATTGCGGCGTGAGCCTGCTTGCCGCGCACCGTGACTTCGAGATGCAGCACGCCGTTATGCGCGGTGACGACGGCATAGGAAAAGCCGGCTGAAAACGCGATATCGGGCTTAGTGAGCTTCTGCTTCAACAGCCAGTCCGGACCGGTATAGCCGCCGATTTCCTCGTCATAGGTCAGATGCAGTTCGACGGTGCCGTCGAGCCCTGCCGGATTGTCCTTCAGCGCAAGCAGCGCGAATGCATAGGTCGCGTAGTCGGACTTCGAGACCGCGGCGCCCCTACCGTAAACCGCGCCGTTCACCTCCTCGGCGCCGTAAGGATCGTGCGTCCAGCCCTCGCCCGGCGGCACCACATCGCCATGCGCATTCATGGCAATTACAGGACCTTTGCCGCTGCCGAAGGTCTCGCGCACGATCAGGTTGGTTGCCGACACCATGCCGTGCTTCTTCGCGACCTCGTCCGGCACCTTGTGGCGCTCGACCGTAAAGCCAAGCCCTTCGAGGAGACGCGCGGATGCCTCGGCGTGAGGCGCGCAGTCACCGGGCGGATTGTCCGAAGGAACGCGGACCAGCGCTTTGAGGAAAGCGACCTCACGCGGGAAATTCGCGTCGATGAACTCGGACATGTGCCGCCTCCTGACTAGGCTGCGCCTTTTGCCGCAAGGCGTTCGATGAAACGCACCAAAGCAGAAACGGCCAGCCCCATATCGGCTTCTGCCGCGAATTCCGCGGGATTGTGGCTGATGCCGCCCTTGCAGCGCACGAACAGCATCGCGACGGGGCAAAGCTTCGCCATGGACAACGCGTCATGGCCTGCCCCCGACGCAAGGCGAAACGGCTCGTGTCCGAGGCTCGCAATCGCATCCGCGAGCAGATCCTGCATGAAGGGCGTGCACGCGGTCGTCTGCGTCTCATGAGCGGCCTCGAAATCGAAGCCGAGCCCGCGCCGTTCACCGATCTCGGCGGCCGCATCGGTGATCTTGCGGATCGCTTCATGACGCCTGTTATCGGTCGCCGACCGGACTTCGAGCGAAGCCTGGACGCGGCCGGGGATGACGTTGGTCGCGCCCGGAAAAGCTTCGATCCGCCCGACGGTGGCGACCATGCTGTCGTCCGCCTGCTCCCGCGCGGTGCTCTCGATTACGGTCATCAATTCGGCAAAACCGGCCAGCGCGTCGCGGCGAAGCCGCATCGGCACGGTGCCGGCATGTCCGGCCTCCCCGGTCACGGCGACCTGCATCCGGCTTTGTCCGATGATCCCGGTGACCACGCCGAGCGGAAAATTGCGGGCTTCGAGCACCGGCCCCTGCTCGATATGAACCTCGATGTAACCCACGACATCGGCGCGATCGTAGGCTGCCGCCGCGATGTCGTCCGGGCTCTTGCCATACGCCTTCAGCGCATCGGCGAATGTGACGCCGTTATTGTCCGCGACGGAGAGCCAGGCCTTGTCGAAGATGCCCGCGCAGGCGGCCGACGAAGACAATGTCGTGCGGAAACGCGAACCTTCCTCGTCGCCGAAAGCAAGCACGTCAATGCCGAAGGGCAGATCGACGCCGCGCGCCACGAGTTCGCGCACCGCGAGGATGCCGGCGACGACGCCCAGCGGGCCATCATATTTGCCGGCATCGATCACGGTATCGATATGCGAGCCGATCAGAAGGCGCCGCTTCAGGTCCGGCCGCCAATGTCCACGGACCGTGCCGAGCGCATCTTCGGTCACGGTCATCCCCGCGACACGCATCCATGAGCCGACGAGGTCGGCGGCCTTGCGATGCTCTGCCGTCAGATACAGACGCGTGAGGCGCTGCGGGTCGCTCGAAATCACCGAGAGACCGGCGAGCATCGCTTCTGCCCGCGCTCCTATCGCTGCGATTTCAGCGGGAACCGTCATGATCGAACCGTCATGGTCGAACCATCATGGGTCAATGCGCGCTGAGCCAGCGTCCAAGCTGCGCGCGCTCCTCGTCCGTCATGTCGGTCTGGTTGCCAAGCGGCATCGCCTTGTTGCGGACGGCCTGGATCATGATGAGCTGATTGAACCGCTTGAGATCGGCAAGCGTCTCGAGCGTAACATTCTTGGGCGGTTCTTTGAAGCTTTCATGCGTCGGCTTGCGGGCATGACAGGAGATGCAATGCTTGCTCGTCAATGCCAGCACCTCCCCGTCCGAAACCGGAGGCCCGCTGTCCGCCACCTGGCGGGGTGCGGTTGCGAAAATCGCGCATATCAATGCGAAGGCGGCAACCGGCGCCGCCCAGCCATATTTGTCCCACGGTTCGCCGATGTCGATCTGGTTCAGGATGTGGCGGAACATCGCCCCGGTCAGGAGGATCAGCGCCACGACCATCCATGCATGAGGATGCGCCGACAGAAATGGATAATGCGGCGACACCATCATCAGCAGCACCGGCAAGGTCAGGTAGTTGTTGTGCAGCGAACGCTGCTTGCCGACCTTGCCGTATTTCGCCTCAGGCTCCTCTCCGGCGAGCAGCTGCGCAACCATTTTGCGCTGACCAGGGATGATCACCATGAAGACGTTGAAGGCCATGATGGTGCCGATGAAGGCGCCGACATGGATGAACGATCCGCGACCGGAAAACACATTGGTGTAGAACACCGACGCCAACATGATCAGCAGGAACACGCAGATCGCCAGCGGAACGGTGCGTTCACCCCAGAATTTGCAGATGTTGTCGTAGAGCACCCAGCCGACCAGCAGCGAGGCAATCGAGATGAAGATGGCCTGCCAGGGCTCGAGTTCGAGGACCGCCGGGTCGATCAGATAGGCGCTGGCGTGGAAATAATACTGGATGATCAGGAGGCCGAAGCCCGTCACCCAGGTGAGATACGCCTCCCATTTGAACCAGTGAAGGTGCGGCGGCAGGTGCGGCGGCGCCACCGTGAATTTCTCGACATGGTAGAAGCCACCGCCATGGACCTGCCAGGCGGTGCCGAACACGCCCGGACTTTTGCGCTCTTTCTGGTTGAGCGAATAATCCAGGGCGACGAAGTAAAAGGACGTGCCGATCCAGCCGATGCCCACGATCAGGTGAGCCCAGCGCAGCAGCAGATTGCCCCATTCGCCGAGAAAGACGTCCATCGATTTGACCGGCCTTATATCCGCTCAGTCCCGCGTATCGGATGGACCTGATTCCAGCCGACGCGGGGACGAGCGGGCAGGTTAGATTGGCAGGTCACAGACTAGCAAACGTCATGCCGCAAGATCAGGGGATCAAAATGGACGATCCCGTGGTTTCGCGCGCTTCCAGGTCCTCGTGCGCCTTGCGCGCATCCTTCAACGCGTAGGTCTGGTTGATCGGAATCTTGACCGCGCCGCTCGCCACCACATTGAACAGGTCGTTGGCGGTCGCAACCAGGTCATCGCGCCTGGCGACGTAATGGTTGAGGGTCGGCCTGGTCGCGAACAGCGAGCCCTTGGTCTGCAGGATGTTGATGTTGAAGGCCTCGATCTGGCCCGACGCCGAACCGAAGCTGACGAACATGCCCAGCGGCCGCAGGCAGTCGAGCGAGGCCGGGAACGTAGTCTTGCCGATGCCGTCATAGACCACGTCGCACAGCTTGCCGCCGGTAATGTCCTTGACCTTCGCAACGAAATCCTCGTCGCGGTAATAGATCACGTGCTGGCAGCCATTCGCCTTGGCGATTTCGCCCTTCTCCTTGGAGCCGACCGTTCCGATGACCGTGGCGCCAAGATGGTTCGCCCATTGACAGAGAATCTGACCGACGCCGCCGGCGGCGGCATGCATCAGCAAGGTCGTTCCTTTCGTCACCTTGTAGGTCCGGTTCAGCAGATATTGTGCGGTCATGCCTTTCAGCATCATCCCCGCGGCCTGCTGATACGAGATACGATCCGGAAGCTTCACCACGCGATCGGCCGGCAGCAGGCGCTCGGCGGAATAGCCGCCCAGTCCAACCACATAGGCCACGCGATCGCCGACCTTGATGTCCGTGACGCCATCGCCCACCGCGGTCACTTCACCGGCGCCTTCGTTGCCGGCAACGAACGGCATCCCCACCGGAGAGGGATACATCCCCATCCGGAAATAGGTGTCGATATAGTTCACGCCGCAGGCATGCTGCTTGATCCTGATCTGGCCGGGTCCCGGCGCCGGCACGTCGATATCCTCGAAGGTGAGAACCTCGGGGCCGCCATGCTTGTGAACCCGGACCGCTGCGACCATCGTCTTACTCCCTGCAAATGCCCGCCTGATCGGCGGATCCGAAAACCGGCCGGGATCATAGGCAGCAGCGCGCCGGGTGCAAGCGCGCTATCGCGCGCCGGAAACGGTCAGGATGGTGCCGCTGGTATAGCTCGCGGCATCCGAGATCAAGAAAAGGATCGCCTCGGCGACCTCCTCCGGCCTGCCGACGCGCCCGCTCGGGAGCTGATGCGCAATGCGCGCCAGCCGCCCCGGCTCGTGAATTTCGGTGTCGATCGGTCCCGGCGAAACGCAATTCACGCGAATCCCCTCCCCGGCCAGTTCCTTCGACAACCCCGTGACCAGCGCATCGACGCCGCTCTTGGTGGCGGCATACCAGACATATTCGCCAGCGGCGCCGAGCTTCGACTGAACCGAACCCAGGAACACCATGCTGCCGCCCTGCTTGCCATGCTTCGTCGACAGCCGCGGAATGGCCGCGCGGGCGCAGAAGAAGGCGCCCATCAGATTGATGTCGACATTGTCGCGCAGGGTTTGCGTCGACACCGACTCGAACCGCGAATTCTTGCCGGTGACGCCGCTGTTATAGACGAAATGCTTGAGCGGACCGAAGCTATCGACGGCCTTGAACAGCGCCTCGACGTCCTCTTCCTTCGCCATGTCGCCCTTCACCGCGAGGCCGCGACCGCCGGCCTGCTCGATGTCGCGCACGACCGCCGCCGCGGTCTCCGCATTGCTCCTGTAATTGATGACGACGTCATAGCCGCGCGCGGCCGCGAGTCTTGCCGTGGCGGCGCCGATGCCACGGCCGCCTCCGGTGATCAGCACGATGTCTCTCATTTGCTTTCCAGTTTCCGCCCCAGGGCCTTCGGTCGCCGCCGCCGGTTACGCAGTGCAAGGACGTTGAACACCTCGACCGCGCCGGCAAAGGCCATCGCAAAGTAGATATAGCCACGGGGAATATGAAAGCCGAGACCGTCGGCGACAAGCGCCACACCGATCAATAATAGGAATGAAAGAGCCAGCATTTTTGTGGTGGGATATTTCTGGATGAATTTCGAGACCGGGCTCGCGGCGAAATACATCACCAGCATCGCGATCACGACGGCTGCGATCATGATCTCGACATCCTGCGCCAGCCCGATCGCGGTGATGATCGAATCCAGCGAAAACACGAGATCGATGGTGACCAGTTGCGCGATGATCCAGACGAAGGCCTGACGCCCGGTCCGAGGCTCAGTATCCTCGACTTGCGCCTCGACCTCCGAATGAATCTCGTGCGTCCCCTTGGCGATCAGGAACAATCCGCCCCCGATCAGGATCAGATCGCGCCACGAGAAATCATTGCCAAAGAGCGTGAATAGCGGCGCCGTCAGACGCATGATCCAGGTCAGCATCAGCAGCAGCGCGATCCGGAAAACGAGAGCAAGTCCGATCCCGACACGGCGGGCCATGAGCGCTCTTTTCGCCGGCAATCGCGCAATAAGCACCGAGATGAAGACGATGTTGTCGATGCCCAGCACGATTTCGAGCACCGAAAGCGTGATCAGCGCGAGCCAGGCATTGGGATCGGTGACGAGATGCAGCATGGCCGGTCCGTCTAGTCGGTGGCCGTGGCAAGGCCGATCGTCAGAAAATAGATGCCGACCGCCGCGAAGGTCCACGCGGCCAATGGTCCGGGGTCGAGCGCTGTCACCAGCGCGTAAATGCCGAGTGCACTCCAGACGGTCAGCGCCGCCATGTTCAGGAGACGCAAGTGCGGGACGCGAAACGGATGCAGCACGCGAAGCGGCATGAAGGTCAACACAACAAGAGCGGCAACACTGGCCGCGGCAATCCAGGGCGGCAGCTTGAGAATAAACAGGTGGAAGACCACCGCGTTCCACAAGGCTGGAAAGCCGCGAAAATAATTGTCCGCGGTTTTCATCTGGTCGTCGGCAAAATAAAGCGCGCTCGTCACCACGATCGCGATGGCGAGCGGAAGCGCCACGGAGTGCGGAAGCAGTCCGCTGGTCACCAGCGCAAAAACCGGAACGAAGACATAGGTCGTGAAGTCGACCACGAGGTCGAGCGCATCCCCCGACCAGCGCGGCAGGATTTCGGCCACCCGAAAGCGCCGCGCGAGCGTGCCGTCGATGCCGTCGATGAACAGCGCGACCGCAAGCCAGACGAACATCGTGACCCAGTCGGCACGCGCTGCGGCCAATAGCGCAAGAAGAGCGCAGCCGGCGCCGCAGGCGGTGAAGACATGGACGAGGAACGGCCGTACCCGCAGCGCCCTGCCGGGCCCTTCGCCACCGCCCCGCCTGTCGTCGCCCGTCACGGCTTACCGGTTGCCCCAATCGATCTGGCAGATTTCAGCTGATCGGCCGGCGAAGTTCCAGTTGCGCCCGAAGGCGCGGAAGCGGGACTTGTCGGCTTTGGCAATCGTCACATCGGGCGCGATCCAATAGCCGCTGTTGCGGATCGTGACGTTCTCGTCTTTTGTCTTGCCTGCGACCGGTGTGATGGCGCCCTCCACGATCCTGTCCATGATGATGAGACGGGTCTGGCCCTCGGTGCGGTAGTTGATCGGCACCTGCCGGACGCCGAGGAAGCCGCTGACGAGGATCGACAGCAGATGCGTCGAACCGCCGACCTTGCCGGTGAAGATGCGCGTCAGCCCCTTCACGGCCTGGATCGATGCCGTTTCGTCGACGAACAGAGCCGCGGTCCAGTTACCGCGCGACATCAGGCCCGGAATTTCAATCATCACGCCGGTCTTCAGGCCCGACAGATCGACGTCGTTGAAATGGCCCTGATCGATGCGAACGGCCGCCCAGGTCTGGCAGCGATCCTCGGTGGGTGGATGCTCGCCGAGCGACAGCACACACGGACAGAACACCGTGCAACTGCATGAAAGGGTCAATTCGCCTTTCAGGCTCCATTGATCTGCCACGGACGCACTCTCCTCGCCTAATGCAACACACCCGCTCCCCAAGATGCGAGCATCGTCAAGCCGGCCGCGATGAATGCGACGCCGACAGCACGACCCACATAAGGGGCAACAGTCATCTTTTCGACCAGCATGATGAGACCGAGCAACGCCATCCAGAAAAGGTTCATGGCGCCCGCGACCAGCATCAGAAGCATCATCGCCCAGCAGCAGCCGAGGCAATACAGCCCCTGTCGCACGCCGAGCCGAAAGACGCCGGATGTGCGATCGGTCCAGTTCAGGAAGAAGAACGAGAATGGCTGCTGGCACGCCCGCAGGCAGGCCTGCTTGAGTGCCGAGAACTGGTAAAACCCTGCCACGAGAAAAAGGATGGCACTGGCCGGCGCGGCCGCCGCAGCCATCAAGGGCCATCCCGCAATCGGGCCGAGGCCGATCTGCACGAAGGTGGCGAGCGCGGCAAAGCCGAACCAGACCGCAAGATAGCCCGCGATCAGCACATGCGGGGAGACGATCGTCTCGCCCTTGCGCAAGGCCGTGTCCGCGATCTCCGCGTAGGTCAGGATCATCGGACCCGCGCTCGGCAGCATCATCGCCAGTGTCATGGCGAGCCACATGGCGGCAACGACCGACGCTGTTTCGATGCCGATCGCGGCGACGGGCGCTGCACGGCAAATTGCGTCAAGCCAGGCGGCGGCACCCGGCTGGCCCTTTGCCATCGCGATCCAGACAAGGTAGATCCAGCCGCACGTCGTCAGGATGCTCATGCAGCCGAGAGCGATGAGCCGCGGCTGCGACAGGAGTGACGCCACCCCAGCCAAAGCGGGGCCGGTCGCGCGCGAGGTCGTATCGGCGGAAAGCGGCATGGTGCACTCCTCCCACTCCTAGACCAAGGCAGAGCCGGGCGAAATCCCGGGCTGGCAGGATGGTTTCCACGCTCGTAGATATGCCTGTAAGGATGATGGCATGGAAGTTAACGGGATCACAGCGGCGGCGGTCGTGGTCGGCGGCGGCCCATCGGGCCTGATGGCCGCAATTGCTCTGGCATCGGCGGGCATCGAGACGGCGCTGATCGCCCGAGCCGCGCCCGCCGACAACCGAACGACCGCCCTCCTCGCAAGCTCGGTGGCGGCGCTCGAAAGCCTGGGCGCCTGGAACGACTGCCGGAACCATGCGGCCCCGCTCGCCTCGATCCGCATCATCGACGCAACGCGACGGCTTTTGCGCGCACCGGAAGTTCTCTTCGAAGCGCAGGAGATCGGGCTAGAGGCCTTCGCCTGGAATATCGAAAACCGGCATTTGATTGCCGCGCTCGAGGCAAAGGCCGCCCCGTTAAAGAACCTGCGGCGCTTTGCAGACCAGGCCGTCGCCGTCGATGTCGACGATCATAACGTCACGGTACGCACCGAAGGTGGCGCGGTTGTCACGGCAAAGCTTGCGGTCGGCGCCGATGGCAAGGATTCACTCTGCCGGAAGGCGGCTGACCTGGCGGTGCGCAGTCACAGCTACCCGCAGATCGCGCTCACCTACAACGTGTCGCACAGCCGGCCGCATCGCGACATTTCGACTGAATTTCACACCGAGTCCGGTCCGTTCACGACCGTGCCGCTGCCCGGCAATCGATCCAGTATCGTATGCGTAGTCAGTCCGGCGGATGCCGCCGCGATCCAGAAATTGACCGGCACCGATCTCAATCGCGAACTTGAGCGCCGCTCGCATTCCATCCTCGGCAAGGTCGAAGCGGAGCCGGGCAACGGCGCCTTCCCGCTCGTCATGGAAATTGCGGAGGCATTCGCGGCCAACCGCATCGCGCTGGTCGGCGAAGCCGCGCATCGCTTTCCGCCAATCGGAGCGCAGGGCCTCAATCTCGGGCTGCGCGACGCCGCGGCCATTGCCGAGATCGCAGCCGAATATCCCGACGATCCCGGTCAACCTGATGCAATGGATCGTTACACGAGCGAGCGGCGCGCCGATGTGATGAGCCGCACGGTGGCTGTCGACCTCCTCAATCGCTCATTGCTGTCGGGTTTTCTTCCGATGCAAGGTCTGAGGGGCATCGGGCTGCATCTCCTCGGCACCGTCGGTCCGCTGCGCCGCGCCATGATGCGCGAGGGTGTCATGCCGCGCGCGTCGCAGCCGCGGCTGATGCGCGGCGAAGCCTTGTCATAGCGGCGGCGGCGACGCTTTCTCGCTTCCGACGGCCTCGCGGAATTGCGGGTCGACGGGCACCGGCAAGGCGACGAGCGTCGCACCCTGCCCGCCCCGCACCCGGTGCGCGAACAGACCGCGCCCGATGAAATGCGGATCGTTCAAGGCCTCGTTCAGCGAACGCACGATGGTCACGCAACAATCGGCTGAGGCGAAAACCTGTGCCCAATCATCCGCATTGCGGGTCGCGATGATGTGCGCCACCGCATCGATCGTGGCGGCCGGATCGCGCCGGTCGTCGGCGAGCGCTGCATCGAGACCGATCGCGTCGGCGAAGCGCTTCCAGAAATGGTCTTCAAGCGCCGCGCACGCAACGATCCCTCCGTCCTTCGCCGGATAGAGACGATAGCGCGGCACGGCCCCCGTCAATTCGCGAGCGCTGTCCAGCGATCCGCTGGCCCACAAGCCGGACAAAGCCCGCCAGGCAAAGGTGAACATCGCATCCGTCATTGCAATGTCGAGATGGCAGCCCTCGCCGGTGACGTCGCGTTGCCGCAGCGCTAGCAGAATGTTG
>NZ_DATMRX010000180.1:0-20825 GCF_035565855.1 Pseudorhodoplanes sp. | reverse complement strand
TACGGCTGGCTGCTGCGCTATCTGCACGCCAACGGCGCCTCGATGTTCTTCATCGCGGTCTACATCCACATGTTCCGCGGGCTCTATTACGGCTCGTACAAGGAGCCGCGCGAGGTGCTCTGGATCCTCGGCGTGATCATCTACCTCCTGATGATGGCGACCGGCTTCATGGGATACGTCCTGCCCTGGGGACAGATGAGCTACTGGGGCGCGGTGGTGATCACCAACTTCTTCTCCGCCATCCCGGTGGTCGGCGAAACCATCACGACCTGGCTGTGGGGCGGTTATGCCGTCGGCAATCCGACGCTGCAGCGCTTCTTCTCGCTGCATTACCTGCTGCCGTTCGTCATCGCCGGCGTCGTCGTGCTCCATGTCTGGGCGCTGCACGTGGTCGGCCAGAACAATCCGGCGGGCATCGAGCCGAAGGGCGACAAGGACACGGTGCCGTTCACGCCTTACGCGACCGTCAAGGATGCGTTCGGCATGGTCTGCTTCATGCTGCTGTTCGCCTATTTCGTCTTCTACCTCCCGAACTATCTCGGGCACGCGGACAACTACATCCCGGCCAATCCGGCGGTGACCCCGGCGCATATCGTGCCCGAATGGTATTACCTGCCGTTCTACGCGATCCTGCGCGCGATCCCGAACAAGCTCCTTGGCGTGATCGCGCTGTTCTCCTCGATCCTGATCCTCGCCTTCCTGCCGTGGCTCGACAATTCGCGGGTGCGTTCGGCGCGCTACCGGCCGCTGTACCGGCAGTTCTTCTGGATCTTCGTCGCGGTCTGCCTCGGTCTCGGCTGGCTCGGCGCGAAACCCGCCGAAGGCATCTACGTGACGCTGGCGCGCATCCTGACCTTCTACTATTTCGCGCACTTCCTGATCGTGCTGCCGCTGCTCGCACGTTTCGAAAAAACCAAGCCGCTGCCGAACTCGATCGCTGAATCGGTGCTGAAGGAGGGCGTGCCGATCGGCGC
The DNA here is from genome assembly GCF_035565855.1 of Pseudorhodoplanes sp. Classification (GTDB taxonomy): domain Bacteria; phylum Pseudomonadota; class Alphaproteobacteria; order Rhizobiales; family Xanthobacteraceae; genus Pseudorhodoplanes. The sequence continues at coordinate 19,851 of NZ_DATMRX010000180.1, read as the reverse complement.
GTCCGCGCCGGCACCTGGGCGGCATTGAGCGGCGGGAGACGCACGACGATGATGATCCAACGTTCCCTTCTCGCTCTTGCTCTGGTGGCCGGATTGTCGGCGCCTGCACTCGCGGCCGGCGAAGCGGAAACGCCGCCGAAGCAGAAATGGTCGTTCTGGGGACCGGTCGGCAAATACGACCGGGCCCAGCTCCAGCGCGGCTTCAAGGTCTATCGCGAGGTTTGCCAGTCCTGTCACAGCCTCTCGCTGCTCTCGTTCCGCAACCTCGCAGAAGCCGGCGGGCCGGGCTTCACGCGTGCGCAGGCCGCCGCGATTGCTGCGGAATACAAGATCCAGGACGGTCCGAACGATGCGGGCGAGATGTTCGAGCGGGCAGGCCGCCTCGCCGACCACTTTCCGAAGCCTTTCCCGAACGACAACGCCGCGCGGGCCGCAAATGGCGGCGCGCTGCCGCCGGATCTGTCGGTGATCGCCAAGGCGCGGACCTACGAGCGTGGCGGCCTGTGGTTCCTCCTCGACCTCGTCACGCAATATGTCGAGCAGGGGCCCGACTATATCGTCGCGCTGCTGACCGGCTATGCCGAGGCGCCGAAGGACTTCAAGCTGCCCGAAGGCACGCACTACAACAAGTTCTTCCCCGGCCACGCCATCGGCATGCCCGCGCCGCTCAGCGACGGGCAGGTGACCTATGACGACGGCGCGCCGCAGACCGTCCAGCAATATGCCAAGGACGTGACCGGCTTTTTGATGTGGGCCGCCGAGCCGCATCTGGAAGCACGCAAGCGCCTCGGACTGCAGGTCATGATCTTCCTGATCGTGCTGGCCGGCCTGATGTACTTCACCAAGAAAAAGGTGTGGGCCGCGGTCAAGGCGCATCCCGAAATGCTCGAGGAAAAGCGAGCGCCGAGCGAATACAAGCGTTAGCCGGTAACGCGAAAGGCCCCCGAGCGGGGCCTTTTGCTTGTCGGGAGTGACCATGACCCAATCCGTGCTCGGTGTGATCGGCGGCTCCGGCATCTACGATTTGCCGGGGCTCGCCAATGTCCGCGAGGAGCGTGTGCACTCGCCGTTCGGCGAACCCTCCGGGGCCCTGCGCATTGGCGACATCGCGGGCTTGCCGGTGGTGTTCCTGCCGCGCCATGACAAGGGCCACAGGCTCTCGCCGTCCGACATCAACTACCGCGCCAATATCGACGCCCTGAAACGTGTCGGCGTGACCGACCTTGTCTCGCTATCGGCCTGCGGCTCGTTCAAGGAAGAGCTGCCGCCCGGCACCTTCGTGCTGGTAGATCAATTCGTCGACCGCACCTACCGGCGGGAGAATTCATTCTTCGGCAAGGGGCTCGTCGCCCATGTGTCGATGGCGCATCCGGTCTCGCCCAATCTGCGCAACCGGATCGAAGCCGCCGCGCGCGCCGAAGGCATCGTGACGGTCCGGGACGGCACTTACGTGTGCATTGAAGGGCCGCAATTTTCGACGCTCGCGGAAAGCCTGACCTATCAGCAGCTCGGCTATTCCGTGATCGGCATGACCAACATGCCGGAAGCCAAACTCGCCCGCGAAGCCGAGATTTGCTACGCAACGGTCGCGATGGTCACGGATTTCGATTGCTGGCATCCGGACCACGACGCCGTGACCGTGCAGGACATCATCGCGGTCCTGAACGCAAATGCCGAAAAGGCAAAGCGCCTCGTGGCACGGCTGGCACGCGATTTCCCGCGCGAACACGAGCCGTGTCCCATCAATTCCGACCGTGCCCTGGACAGCGCCATCATCACGGCGCCCGAGTTCCGCGACCCGGAACTTGTGAAGAAGCTGGACGCCGTCGCCGGCAGGGTGCTCGGGCGGTGAACGGCAAATTCATCAGCCTTGCAGGATTGGGTAAGGTATAAGGCGCCACCGGCCGGCGACAGCCCGGATGGGAAACCGCCAAGAACGTCTGTCTCAGAGCATTTTCATGCCGGCCAATGCCTCGTCCTTCAGGCTTCTGCTTGCGACCTTCACTGCTGCCATTTTCCTGAGTGCGGCGCTGCTGTTCGCCGTGCAGCCACTCTTCGCGAAGATGGTGCTGCCGAAACTCGGCGGCACGCCCGCGGTCTGGTCGGTCGCGATGGTGTTCTTTCAGGCGATGCTGCTTGCCGGCTATGCCTATGCGCACGCGCTGACCAAGTTCGTCCCCGGGCGGGTCTCGGTGGGCGTGCATCTCGCGGTCATGGTGATTGCGATTTTCGCACTCCCGCTCGGGATCGCGGCAGGGTGGGGCGGGCCACCGGCGACGGGGCAGGAATTCTGGCTCCTCGGGCTGTTCGCGGTTTCGATAGGGTTGCCGTTCTTTGCCTTGTCCGCCAACGGTCCCTTGCTGCAGGCCTGGTTCGCGCGGACCGGACATCCCCAGGCCAAGGATCCGTATTTCCTTTACGCGGCGAGCAATGTCGGCAGCTTTCTCGCGCTGCTCGCCTATCCATTCCTCGTCGAGCCGTTCACGCACCTGCCGCAGCAGACCTGGGGCTGGACCATCGGCTTCTATATCCTGATCCTGCTGATCGCCGCATGCGGGGCATTCCTGCTGCGCTCGCAGGATGCGCTGCCTGACATCGCCACCGACAGCGGCGTCAAGCCGACCTGGCGGGACGCCCTGATCTGGATCGCTCTCGCTGCGGTTCCGTCAGCGCTGCTCATCGCCATCACGGCACACATTTCCACGGATATTGCCGCCGCCCCGTTCCTGTGGGTCGTGCCGCTGGCGCTGTATCTCGCGACCTTCGTCATCGCGTTCCAGTCGCGTCCGCTTCTGCCGCATCGGTTCGTGACCTTCGTCGCACCGGTCGCGGTCATTCTGCTGGTGGTGTCGCTCGCGCTGGGTTCGGCCGATCAGATCGTCGTGCTGATTTCGCTCAACCTTGTCGGCTTCTTCATCCTGGCGCTGATGTGCCATGGCGAACTCGCGCGCCGTCGTCCGCCGGCCCGGTATCTCACCTCATTCTATCTGTATCTGTCGCTTGGCGGCGTGATCGGCGGCATCTTCGCCGGCCTCGTCGCCCAGCGCCTGTTCTCCTGGGTCGCCGAATACCCGCTTCTGATCATCGCCGCGGCGTTGTGCCGGCCCGGGCTGGTCTGGCCGCCGAAACGGCGCGAACTCGCATTCCTCGCGGTCATCGCCGCCGGCGCCGCCTTCGCGATCTATGCGGCGTACGTCTGGGGCTACGAATTCACCGACAATGCGTTCAACCTCTCGGTTGCGGCGCTGCTCGTGCTTGCGTTCGGCTTCTCGCATTTTGTGCTGACCTTTGCAGGGCTGATTGCGGCATCGCTGGTCTTTGTGGTCCTGTTCGGTGCGGATGCCGGCAAGAGGGATTTCGTGCGCAGCTTCTTCGGCGTGCACAAGGTGATGGAATCCGACGGCGGTCAGTTCCGCATCCTGAAGCACGGGACCATCGAACACGGCGCACAGCGCATCCGCGATGCGCATGGACGGCCGATCACGGGCCGGCCGAAGCCGATCACCTATTACCACGATGCATCGCCGATGGTTCAGGGGCTGGTTGCCGCCCGCGAGAAACGCGGCGGTCCGATCAATGTCGCGGTCGTCGGCCTCGGGACGGGGACGCTCGCCTGCCAAATGAAGCCGGGCGATCAGCTGACCTATTACGAGATCGATCCGACGGTGGTGCGCATCGCCAAGGATCCGAAGCGCTTCACCTTCCTGTTCGAATGCGCGCCGGATGCTAAAATCGTGATCGGCGACGCGCGGCTGACGCTCGCGGCCGCGCCTGACGGTCAGTACGACATCCTCATCGTTGACGCATTCTCGTCCGATGCGATTCCGACTCATCTCCTGACCCGTGAGGCGATGGCCATCTTCAAGGAGAAGATCAAGCCGGACGGCATGATCCTGATGCACATCTCCAACAAGCACATGACGCTTGCGCCTGTGGTGGCCGGCGTCGCCGACGCCAACGACATGGTATCGCGCGCGAACGATTCCGACGAAGGCTACGACGACGACAATCACATATTTGGCTCGATGGTCGTTGCGGTGGCGCGTCGCGACGAAGACTTTGGTGAACTCGCCAAAAAGGACGGCTGGGTCGAGCAGGAGCCGGACGAGGATGAGTGGGTCTGGACCGACGATTATTCGAACGTCATCGGCGCCATTCTGAAGAAGCTCCGCGAATAGATTTCCGGTCCCGTTTCGCGCATCAACCGGGTTGCGCAACACGGCGGCCTTGGTCACATTGCGCGCGACCGCGCCGGCAATCACCGACGAAAGAACCCTATGACCAACCCTGTTCTCGAAAACGACCTCAAGGCCGCTATCCGCACCATTCCCGACTACCCCAAGCCCGGGATCATGTTCCGCGATATCACGACCCTCCTGGGCTCCGCTCGCGCATTCCGCCGGGCCGTCGATGAACTGGTGCAGCCCTGGGCCGGGTCCAAGATCGACAAGATCGCCGGCATCGAGGCGCGGGGCTTCATCATCGGCGGCGCGATCGCGCACCAGCTCTCGGCCGGTTTTGTGCCGATCCGCAAGAAGGGCAAGCTGCCGCACAAGAGCGTGCGCATCGCCTATTCGCTGGAATACGGCATCGACGAAATGGAAATGCACGAGGATGCGGTTTCCGCCGGAGAGCGCGTCATCCTGGTCGACGATCTGATCGCTACGGGTGGGACCGCCGAAGGCGCGGTCAAGCTGCTCCGTCAGATGGGGGCCGATGTCGTCGCCGCGGTTTTCATGGTCGACCTGCCGGACCTTGGCGGGGCGGCGAAGTTGCGCGCGCTCGACGTGACGGTGCGTACGCTGGTCTCCTTCGAGGGCCATTGACGGCCGCTTCGGACCTCAGACCGCCGGCACGTCCGGCAGAAAGCTGCGGGGCACGCGCGCTTCGCGCCGGCAATCGACGTGATCGGCGCTGGTGAAGATCGCGCGCAATGCAGCAACGGGGCCGCATACGGAAATCACGGCAAGGGCGGCAATCGCGCCAAGAGCGATGAAGATCATGGCAGTCTCCAGGGGTTGGTATCCCTGAGAATTTGTCGCGCAGCGCGCCTGCCGGGTTCAGATCAGCGTGGGGCCAGCGCGCTTCTCAACTCGCGCAACAACAGCCGCAGCTCCAGCTCGCGGAATTCCACAAACGCCCGTTCGATCCATTCGTGGAGTTCGGTGCGTGTGCCGGCACGATAATCCATATAGTCATCGAACGAGAAGCCGGGCCGCTCCACGATGGACTTCAGAAACGGACTGAGGACCGGGAAACGGACCGGCCGTTCGCCCGGCACCGCGCTCGGAAAATCGTTCATATAGTCCTGCATGTTGCCGATGAACTCATTATGGACCGGCACCAGCTTGAGGAACGGCAGCGCGCCATAAGTCTGCGCGTAGCTTTTGGCAGAGCGCGGATCAGGATCGCCAATGAACAGCGCGACGACGTCAATGCCGCGGCGCTGCGCTTCTTCCGTGAGGCCGATCTGCTGCAACAGCGTGAAGAATTTGTCGAAGAGCTCGTCGCCCAGATCGATGACCTTTGCCACCTCGTCCTCGGCGATCAGCTCGTCGAACAGCGCCATCTGGCCGCGTGTCGTATTGATGTCGACGCGCGCGGTGTAACGCGGCAGAAATCCGTACAAGGCCGCGTTGTTCGGATTGACGTCGAAGGCGATCGCGGCGCGTCCGTCAGCCAGGATGAATTCAGTGAGGGCGCGCGCCAGCAGCGTTTTTCCGACCCGCTGACGGGGTGAACAGACGATCGTGACGGACCTTTGCCGGGACATCAGAACGAGTTGACCACTCCGCTGGGGCCGGTGAAAGACGGATTTGTACGTCGGGCTGTCGGTACGCTTTGGCGGGGACGATCACTTCAGAGCGATCGTCGGCGCGCGTCAGGTGCGTTCGCGCGACTGCTCGTGGATTGCCGCGGCGCGGCCGGCCAGTCCCTTGTCGCCCTTGGCGGGAGGCGTGACCGATACGAGGTCGGACAGCTTCACCCGATCGAACTCGGACCAGACATTGCCGAGCCAGTGCCTGACATAGCCGCGCAGGACGAAGGAATAATTGGCCGGCGCATCGTGCGGCCCCTTGTTGGCGACGAACGTCACGAACGGCACCGACGCAAGCTCCACCTGTTCGTAGGCCATCTCGTTCAGCTTCGGGATCGTGATGTCGACCGCATCCTTGATCTTCTTGAAATAGGAATCGTAGGTCGTTTGGTCCCAATCGAAAAAGCTGGTTTCGTTGATGAAGTTCTTCACCAGATAGTATTTTCCGTCGACCACGAACGGCGCGATCTCGGCGATCTCGTTCAGCGAGGCGATCGATGGCCCGAGGATATGCGTCACGCCGAGCGCGACCTGGCCGCGCTTGACGGCTTCGAGAAATCCGATGTCGCGGAGCGCCGCGAGGGTCGTCGAAAGCAGGCCGGCCCGCACGTCGATCAGCGTCACCTTGGCATCCGACAAGGTGTCGAAGATCTTCATCTGGTCCGCCACCTGGGTGATGTCCACCACCTCGGTGATGTCCGGGTGAAAGCGCTTCAGAGTGCCCCTGGGGAATTCGGTGTCGAAAGCGCGGATCGGGAGGTTGCGGGCGGTAAAATAGTCAAGGAGCGTCCGGGCGACCGTCGTTTTGCCCACACCCCCCTTGTCCGCGCCCACGATGATCACGGTCGGCTTAGCCATGGTTTACCCCCACACCGGCGCCCCATGCCGTACACCCCGCCAGCCCGCCACCATGACGAGCCGATCCCTGTATTTCAATGATTTGCGGCAGCTATTTGGTGCCCGCATCCCGGGTGTTCCTTGACCGTGCCGGGCTCGGCCGATAGGTAAGCCGCGCAGCAAACCCCTCGGATTCTGCCCGAAATGTCCGCCTCCGAAACAGCCTCGGCCTCGGAGCCCACGCGCTCTTTTCAAGGCCTCATCCTCGCGCTTCAGCGCTACTGGGCCGATTATGGCTGCGTCGTCCTGCAGCCGTATGACATGGAGGTTGGCGCGGGCACCTTTCACCCGGCGACCACTTTGCGGGCGCTGGGCCCCAAGCCCTGGAATGCAGCTTATGTGCAGCCCTCGCGGCGGCCGAAGGACGGGCGCTACGGCGAAAACCCGAACCGGCTGCAACATTATTACCAGTTCCAGGTCATCCTGAAGCCGTCGCCCGACGATCTGCAGGAGCTCTATCTCAAGTCGCTCTATGCCATCGGGATCGACCCGAAGGTTCACGACATCCGCTTCGTCGAGGACGATTGGGAGAGCCCGACGCTCGGCGCCTGGGGGCTCGGCTGGGAGTGCTGGTGCGATGGCATGGAAGTCAGCCAATTTACCTATTTCCAGCAGGTCGCGGGGTTCGAATGCGCCCCGGTTTCGGGTGAATTGACCTACGGCCTGGAGCGGCTCGCGATGTATGTGCAGGGCGTCGAGCGGGTCTATGACCTCAATTTCAACGGGCAGACCGGCGACAGGAAAGTGACCTACGGCGACGTGTTCCTGCAGGCCGAGCAGGAATATTCGCGGCACAATTTCGAACATGCCGACACCGAGATGCTGTTCGCGCAATTCAAGATGGCGGAAGCGGCGTGCCAGAAATATCTCGAGGCCGGATGGGCTGACGGCAAGACGGAACGGCACCTGATGGCGCTGCCGGCCTACGACCAGTGCATCAAGGCCAGCCACGTCTTCAATTTGCTGGATGCGCGCGGCGTGATCTCGGTCACCGAGCGGCAGAGCTACATCCTGCGGGTGCGCGAACTGGCCAAGGCCTGCGGCGCAGCCTGGCTCGCAACCGAAGCCGGCGGAGCGTGAGATGCCCGATCTCCTGCTCGAATTCTTTTCCGAAGAGATCCCGGCGCGCATGCAGCCGCGCGCCATGGAGGATCTGAAAAAGCTCGTCACCGATCGGCTGGTCGAGGCGGGCCTTGTCTATGAAGGCGCGAAAGCCTTCGCGACGCCGCGCCGGATCGCGCTCACCGTGCATGGCGTTCCGGCGCGCCAGCCGGATAGCCGGGAAGAGAAGAAGGGCCCCCGCGTCGGCGCTCCCGAGGCTGCGATCGCAGGCTTTTTGAAAAGTGCCGGACTGACATCGATTGATCAGGCGAAGGTCGAAAAGGACCCGAAGAAGGGCGAATTCTACGTCGCCGTGGTTGAAAAGCCGGGGCGCGATGCGCTCGCGGTGCTGGCTGAGATGCTGCCCGATATCGCGCGGAAATTCCCGTGGCCGAAGTCGATGCGTTGGGGAAAGGAATCGGCCCAGCCGGGAGCCGCCTCCTGGGTGCGTCCGCTGCATGCGATCGTCGCGACCTTTGGGCCCGAGACCGAAGACCCGCAGGTGGTGCCGTTCACGTTTGGCGGACTGACATCCGGCAACGTCACCTATGGGCACCGTTTCCTCAGTCCCGGACCGATAGAGGTGCGCCGCCAGGACGACTGGATGGCAAAGCTCGAAAAGGCCAAGGTGATCGTCGATCCGGCGCGCCGTCGCGACATCATCCTGACCGAGGCCAGGAACCTCGCCTTCGCACAAGGCTACGAGCTGATCGAGGATGAAGGCCTTCTCGGCGAGGTCGCCGGCCTCGTCGAATGGCCTGTGGTGCTGATGGGATCGTTCGACGACAGCTTTCTCGCGATCCCGCCGGAGGTGATCCGCGCCACCATCCGCAACAACCAGAAATGCTTCGTCATGCGCGATCCGCAAAGTACGAAGCTCGCGCCGCGTTTCATCCTCGTCTCCAACATGGAGGCGGTCGACGGCGGCAAGGCGATTGTCGCCGGCAACGAGCGCGTCATCCGCGCGCGATTGTCCGACGCGAAATTCTTTTACGAGACCGATCTGAAGACGCGGCTTGAGGACCGGCTGCCGAAGTTCGCGCAGATCGTGTTTCATCAGAAGCTCGGCACCCAGGCCGAGCGGATCGCGCGCATCGTCCGGCTCGCGGGCCTCATCGCACCGATGATCAACGCCGATCCCGTCAAGGCCGAGCGCGCCGCAACGCTCGCCAAGGCGGATCTCCTCACCGAAGTGGTCGGCGAATTCCCCGAATTGCAGGGCCTGATGGGGAAGTATTACGCGCTGGCGCAAGGCGAGGATGACGCCGTCGCCCATGCCTGCGAAGACCATTACAAGCCGGTCGGACCGAACGATCTCGTCCCGGCCGATCCGGTTGCGATCGCGGTGGCGCTTGCCGACAAGATCGACACGCTGGTCGGGTTCTGGGCGATCGACGAGAAACCCACTGGCTCAAAAGATCCTTATGCGCTGCGCCGCGCGGCGCTCGGCGTGATCCGCATCATCCTGTCCAACAATCTGCGGCTCAATCTCGCCGAATTGTTTGCGCTCGCGACGGAGGGCTATCTCGAACAGGGCAAGTCCTTCATGCGGGAATTCGTCGGCGAGGCCGGCAAGGACGCGGACGAGCTGTCGGGCCTGCGGATGAGCTACGACGCGATGACCGGTTCGGACTTGCGCGATTTCTTCGCGGACAGGCTGAAGGTGCAACTGCGCGAGCAGGGGGCGCGGCACGATCTCGCCGATGCCGTGCTGGCGGTCGAGGATCAGCACGATCTCGTCACCATCGTTCGTCGGGTCGAGGCGCTTGCGAAATTCCTCGAAACCGAGGATGGCCGGAATTTGCTCGCCGGCTACAAGCGTGCCGCCAACATTCTGCGCATCGAAGAAAAGAAGGATGGCAAGTCCTATACCGGCGATCCCGATCCCGCGCTCCTGAAGGAGCCTGAGGAGATGGCGCTGGCCAAGGCGATGGTGTCGATCGCGCCGGAAGCGAGCGAGGCTTATGCCGCCGAGAATTTCGCCGGCGCGATGGCGGCGATGGCGAAGCTTCGCCCGGCTGTCGATGCGTTCTTCGACAAGGTCACCGTGAACGCCGACGACCCCGCTCTCCGCGAAAACCGGCTGATTTTGCTGAACCGCATCCGCGAGGCGACCCGCACGGTCGCGGATTTCTCGAAGATCGAGGGATGAGTCCGGACCGCTCTAAAATCCCCGCATGATGACACCGAACGCAAGCACCACATACGCAAGGATTGCGAGCCAGAACGCGTATTGGCTGACGACCGGGATGACGACGAGCGTCCCCACCAGCGCAATGATCGCGAGGGCCAGGGACACGAGGAAGGTGATACGGGACGGTGCATTCAGGGTTGGCATGTTATCTTCCCGCTTCATCCGATGCGGCCGGTAGTCGATACTGCATTGTCTTGTATCAATGCGGCGGCGGGCGCAACCGGTCCCTCGTCCGGGCGAGACAACGTCAGTCACTGATTGCATTCCAACCCACGGAGACCGTATGACCATCACCATTGGACATCTGCAGCCGATCATCGCGCTGATTGCCGGCATCCTGATCCTCGTCATGCCGCGGCTGCTCAATTTCATTGTCGCGATCTACCTGATCGCTGTTGGACTGCTGGGCCTCGGACTATTCCGCTAGGTCTTCGCCCCGGTGGGTGCGCGCGGCGTTGTCTCTCGTCGCGGTTGAAACGGGCGCCGAAACCGGTCATGACCGGCCGGCTTCGGCCTAATACAGGACGTCGATAATGGTGAAATGGGTTTACGGCTTCGGCGGCGGCAAGGCCGAGGGCAAGGCCGACATGAAGAATTTGCTCGGCGGCAAGGGCGCGAACCTGGCGGAAATGGCCAATCTGGGCCTGCCGGTGCCGCCGGGCTTCACCATCACGACCGAGGTCTGCACATATTTTTACGCCAACGGCGAAACCTATCCGAAGGAACTTGCCGCGCAGGTCGACGCCGCGCTCGATCAGATCGGCAAGCTCACGAACAAGGGCTTCGGAGACACCTCTAACCCGTTGCTGGTCTCGGTGCGTTCGGGCGCGCGGGCGTCCATGCCGGGGATGATGGACACCGTTCTCAATCTCGGCCTGAACGACGAAACCGTCGAGGCGCTGGCGGCGAAGTCCGGAGACCGGCGTTTTGCCTATGATTCCTACCGGCGCTTCATCACCATGTATTCCGATGTCGTGCTTGGCATCGAGCATCACCTGTTCGAGGACATTCTGGCCGAGCACAAGGACGCGAATGGCTACAACCTCGACACCGAATTGACCGCCGAGGACTGGCAACATCTCGTAGGCCTCTACAAGCAGAAGGTTCAGGACGAGAGCGGCAAGGCGTTCCCTCAGGATCCCAAGGAGCAGCTCTGGGGCGCGATCGGCGCCGTATTCGGCTCGTGGATGAATGCGCGCGCCAAGACCTACCGGCGTCTGCACAACATCCCGGAAAGCTGGGGCACCGCCGTCAACGTGCAGGCCATGGTGTTCGGCAATATGGGCGACGATTCCGCGACCGGCGTTGCGTTCACCCGCAATCCCTCGACCGGAGACAAGTCGCTGTACGGCGAATTTTTGATCAACGCGCAGGGCGAGGACGTCGTCGCCGGTATTCGCACCCCGCAGGAAATTACCGAGGCGGCGCGCAAGGAGGCCGGTTCGGACAAGCCGTCGCTCGAGAGCGCGATGCCGGAGGCTTTCAAAGAGCTCACGCAGATCTACGGCAAGCTCGAAAAGCATTACCGCGACATGCAGGACCTCGAATTCACCATCGAGCAGGGCAAGCTGTGGATGCTGCAGACGAGGTCCGGCAAGCGCACCGCCAAGGCGGCCCTCAAGATTGCCGTCGAACTGGCGAGCGAGGGACTGATCTCGCAGGAGGAGGCGGTGCTGCGGATCGATCCGGCCTCGCTCGATCAACTGCTGCATCCCACCATCGACCCCAAGGCGGAGCGCAAGGTCATCGCGACCGGCCTGCCGGCTTCGCCCGGCGCTGCTTCGGGCGAGATCGTGTTCTCTTCGGAAGACGCCGAGGAACTGAAGGCCAAGGGACGCAAGGTGATCCTGGTTCGTGTCGAGACGAGCCCGGAAGACATCCATGGCATGCACGCCGCCGAAGGCATTCTGACGACGCGCGGCGGCATGACCTCGCACGCCGCCGTGGTGGCGCGCGGAATGGGCAAGCCCTGCGTCTCCGGCGCGGGTTCGATCCGCATCGATTATGCGGCGAAGACCATGAGCGTCGCCGGACATACGCTCAAGGAAGGCGACACCGTGACCATCGACGGGTCGACCGGTCAGGTGCTGCAGGGTCAGGTCCGCATGATCGAGCCGGAATTGTCCGGTGAGTTCGGCACCTTGATGACCTGGGCCGACAAGGTCCGCAAACTCGGCGTGCGCGCCAATGCCGATACGCCGGCGGATGCCCGTACCGCGCTGAAATTCGGCGCCGAGGGCATCGGCTTGTGCCGGACCGAGCATATGTTCTTCGAGGCCGACCGCATCCTGGCGGTCCGCGAGATGATCCTCGCCGACACCGAAAAGGCGCGGCGCGCGGCCCTTGCGAAAATTCTGCCGATGCAGCGCGGTGACTTCACCGAGCTGTTCGAGATCATGCAGGGCCTTCCGGTCACGATCCGTCTGCTCGATCCGCCGCTGCACGAATTCCTGCCGCACGGCGAGGCGGAGATCGCCGAAGTCGCCGCCTCGCTCGGGACTTCGCCGCAGAAGATCAAGAACCGCGCCGCCGAGCTTGCTGAATTCAACCCGATGCTCGGCTTCCGCGGCTGCCGCATTGCCATCGCCTATCCGGAAATCGCCGAGATGCAGGCGCGCGCGATCTTCGAGGCTGCTGCCGACGCCGGCAAGAAGACCGGCAAGCCGGTGGTGCCGGAGGTGATGGTGCCCTTGATCGCAACGCGCGCCGAATTCGATCTCGTCAAGGCGCGGATCGACGAGATGGCGGCTCAGGTCTCAAAAGAGAAGGGCGTGACGCTGGAATACCAGGTCGGCACCATGATCGAGCTGCCGCGCGCTTCGCTGATGGCCGACAAGATCGCCGAAGGCGAGGGCGGCGCCGAATTCTTCTCGTTCGGAACCAACGACCTGACGCAGACCTGCTTCGGCATCAGCCGCGACGACGCCGCGGGCTTCCTTGCGACCTATACCGCGCGCGGTATCCTCGCGGTCGATCCCTTCGTGTCGATCGACCGCGATGGCGTCGGCGAACTGGTCCGGATTGGCGTCGAGCGCGGCCGCAAGGTGCGGCCAAATCTTAAAGTCGGCATCTGCGGAGAACATGGCGGCGACCCGGCTTCGGTCGCGTTCTGCCACGAGGTGAAGCTCGACTATGTGTCGTGTTCGCCGTTCCGCACGCCGATCGCGCGGCTGGCTGCGGCTCAGGCCGCACTCGGCAAGGAAGTGGCGAGCCAAGCCTGATGCTAATGCGTCGCCGGCTGGATCACCAGCCGGCGGCTTCGCTCAGCGCGTCCCCTCGACAGCGTCCGCGCCCTCGGATTGCGCGGATGCCTTGCGCCAGGCCTGCAATTCCATCATCGCCGATTTCGACAGCGGTTCGCGCTGTTTTCCAAGGCGCGGGCGATACAAGTCTCTCGGATTGAGCGGCGGGCGCTCGCTATCGCGATCGAGATTTGCCATTTCAGACTGCCACTTTCTTAAGAAAACCATCGACTTCGGCGCGCATATTGGCGACGGCCTGCTCCACCTCGACGCAGGTGCGCAGCACCGTCTCGGCCGTGGCGCGTGTGTCGGTTGCGGCTGACGCGACCTGATCGAGGACAAGGACGATGTCCTGCGTCCCGTTCGCCGCGCTCGAGACGTTGTGGGAAATCTCGCCGGTCACCGCATTCTGCTGCTCGACCGCCGCCGCGACAGCGGAGGTGAAGCGTTCGATCTCCTGCATGCGGCCGGTGATCCGCGCGATTGCCTCGACCGCGCTTCCGGTCGAACCCTGCACCGACAGGATCTGATTGGAAATCTCTTCGGTTGCCTTCGCCGTCTGGACTGCGAGCGACTTCACTTCGGATGCGACCACGGCGAAGCCGCGGCCTGATTCTCCGGCGCGAGCGGCTTCGATCGTAGCGTTGAGGGCGAGGAGGTTGGTCTGGCCGGCAATGGTGCGGATCAGTTCGACCACATCGCCGATCTTCTGCGCGGCGTCGGCAAGACCCTTGATGTCCTCGTTGGTGGCTTGTGCCTCGCCGACTGCGAGCCGCACTGCGTTGGTGGTGTGAACCAGTTGCCGGCTGATCTCGCCGATCGACGATGCCATCTCGTCGGCAGCGGTCGCCGCGGTCGCGACGTTGGTGGAAGCCTCGTTCGAGGCCTGCAGGGCGCTTTCGGCGCGCTGCGATGTCTGACCCGACGACGCAAACAGCGAACTTGCAGTCAGCTTCATGGTGGCGGCGCTGTCATTGACCGACCGCAACACGGTATCCATAGCTTGGCGGAATGCGCTGATCGCGCCTTCGAGCATCGCCCGGCGCTTCTCCTCCACCGCGTGCGCGGCGCGTTCCTTTTCGATCGAGTGCTGCAGCGTGATGTCGTGATGGGTGGCAACCAGGCTGCCGTCCGGAAGCGGTTGCTCGGCGATTTCGATCACGCGGCCATCGGTCGAAGTGAAGGTATGCGATCCGGGCTGTTGCGATGCGATCCGTTGCCGGACGCCATTGACCCAAGCCTCGATATCTCCGCTGAAATTTCCGATCGCAGCGCGATGTTCCACGATCTCGCGCAACGTCGCACCCGGCTTCACGATTGCGGGGGACATGCCGTACATGTTGACATAACGCTCGTTGCACAGAAGCAGGCGGCCATTTGGATCCCACATGCACAGACCCTGTGGGGTGTTGGCGAGCGCAAGCCGGAGCCGCCTGTTCTGACGGCGCAGCCGAAGCGTCCATGCGCCGACGGCGACCAACAACAGCACGAGTCCGATCAGAACCGCACCGAAAGCCGGTGCGACGGGCCCGCAGAATCCCTCAGACATCACGTCCTCACCACGCCAGAGAAGCAGCCTGTAATACCGCTTCGCGCTTTAGACATGGTTAACCGAACCTTGGCTGGCGAGCCGGGTCGGCGGGGCCACTTCCGGTAGGCTGGCCGGCCCTCGCGTGCTAGCCTGCGGGACAGGGTGGCCATCCCGCCTGGGGGCAGGAGGAGATGGACCGAAAGAACAAAATACGGGGGGACGATGGCCGAGGAATCGAATTCCGATCTCGGGCAGGACGCCATCGAGGTCGAGCGCCTGCGAAAGGCCGAAGAGTTCATCGAACAGGAAGAAGGCGCTGCCAATCGGCTGTCGGGCTGGGCCGGAACCATCGTCACCGCCATCGCTGTCGCGATGTCCCTGTTCCACCTGTATGCGGCTTACGAAATCGTCCCGACGCAGGAGCTTCGCTACACACACGTCGCCTTCGTGCTGCTGCTCTCTTTTCTCCTGTTCCCGGCCGCCGAGCGCTTCCGTAACCGCATTCGCTGGTTCGACGTCATCGCCGGGCTGACCTGCGTCGGCATCCTCATATATGCCATCGCCGGCGGCGATGACTTCACCGATCGGGCGACACTGCCGACCCGGACCGACGTGATCCTCGGGGTGATCTTCATCGTCCTCCTCGTCGAGGCCACCCGGCGTACGATCGGACCGATCGTGCCGATCATCGCGCTCCTGTTCATCGGTTATGCGTTGGCGGGTCCGTATCTGCCGCCGCCGTGGAATCATCGCGGCTACGGCTTCGATGCCCTGGTCGGGCATCTCTTCATCACGCTCGAGGGCATCTTCGGAATTCCGGTCGACGTGTCCGCGACCCTGATCGTGCTGTTCACCATCTTCGGCGCGTTCCTGCAGCAATCCGGCGCCGGAAAATTCTTCATCGATTTCTCGATGACGTTGATGGGCAGAAGCCCAAATGCGGCGGGCCGCACGGTTGTGCTCTCGTCCTTTCTGCTTGGCGGGCCGTCCGGATCGGGCGTTGCGACCACGGTCACGATCGGTGCCGTCGCCTATCCGATGATGAAGCGCGCCGGCTTCGAGAAGAACGCAGCGGGTGGCCTTCTTGCTGCGGGCGGCCTAGGCGCCATTATCTCACCGCCGGTGCTCGGCGCGGCCGCGTTTCTGATCGCCGAGTTCCTGAAGATCAGCTACCTCGATGTGATCTGGATGGCGACCATACCGACCATCCTTTACTATCTCTCGCTGTTCTTCATGGTCGAGCTCGATGGCCGCCGCTATGGCGTGCGCGGCGAGCCGTATGTTTCCGAGCATTCTCTGAAGGAACTGACGCGCCGCTACGGTTTTCATTTCGTCTCGCTCGTCTCCATCGTCGTGTTCATGGTGTGGGGCTATTCGCCGACGACGGCCGTGCTTTACGCCACCGGCATGACCATGCTGATGAGCTATCTCACCCGTGAGACGGCGTTGACGCCGAAGAAGCTGGTGCGTGCGCTCGCGGACGGCTCGCTGCAATCGCTGACCGCCGCCACGACCTGCGCGACCGCGGGCATCATTGTCGGCGTGGTGACGCTGACCGGTCTCGGCCTGAAATTCTCGTCGATCGTGATCGATTACGCCGGTGGCAGCCTGTTGATGACCGCGATCTATACGGCGCTGATCGTGTGGGTGATCGGGCTCGCGGTGCCGGTCACCGCCTCGTACATCATCTGCGCGGTGATCGCAGCGCCGGCCATGATCAAGCTCGGCGTGCCCGACGTCGCGGCGCATATGTTCATTTTCTATTATGCGGTGCTGTCCGAGGTGTCGCCGCCGACCGCGTTGTCGCCATTCGCGGCCGCAGCAATCACCGGCGGCGATCCCTACAAGACGACCTTGCAGGCGTGGAAATACACGCTGCCGGCGTTCCTCGTGCCGTTCGTCTTTGTGCTCGACCCGCAGGGGCTTGGGCTGTTGTTGAAATTGTCCGCGGGCGGAAGCTGGGTCGATATCGTCCTGATCACCCTGAAATCGCTGGTCGGCCTCGCGGCACTCGCCTGCGCCGCGCAAGGGTGGGCGCTGCGGCGAACCACAATCCTCGAACGTGCATTGCTGACCCTCGCCGGTCTGTTCCTCGTCTTCCCGAGTCTCCTCGAGGCGTTGATGGAGACCGCGACCGGCCGCGACATCAGCTACACCGCGGGAATTGGCGTGGTGCTGTTCGTCATAGTATTGTTGAAGCAGCGGTATCAGCCGGAGCTTCGCGTTCAGACAACCGGCCAATAAACCGACGGAAACAGCAAGGGAGGAGAAACCGAATGTCCAAACGAATGGGCCTGACGCTCGCGATCGTGCTCGGGGCCGCGCTTTGCGGTACGGCCTTCGCACAGCAAAATATCGCGATTGCAACCGGAGGTACCGGCGGCGTCTATTATCCGATGGGCGGTGGCATGGCGAATGTACTGTCGAAGCACTTGCCGGGAATCCAGGCGACCGCGCGCGTCACCGGCGGCTCCGTGGACAATCTGAAACTGGTTGGTTCCGGCCAGAGCGAAGTTGCCTTCACGATGGTCGACGCCGCGCGTGATGCCTTGCAGGGCGTCGACAAGTTCAAGGGCAACAAGGTCGATGTGCGAACGCTGATGGTGCTGTATCCGAACCGCATGCATGTGGTGACGGTGGAAGGCAAGGGCATCGAGAAGCTCTCGGATCTCAAGGGCAAGCGCGTGTCGACCGGCTCTCCCGGCGGCGCAACCGAGGTGATGGCCTTCCGAGTGATCGAGGCTGCAGGCCTCGACCGCGACAAGGACATGAAGCGCGAACGCCTTGGCGTTGCCGAATCCACCAATGCGCTGAAGGACGGCAAGATCGACGCCTATTTCTGGGTTGGCGGCCTGCCGACCGCCGCGGTGACCGATCTTGGTGCAACCCCCGGCGTCAAGCTCAAGCTGGTTGACCATGCCGACGTCGTCGAAAAGATGAATGCGAAATACGGTGGCATCTACAGCGACGGCGTCATTCCGGCGAAGACCTATCCGGGGCAGGACAAGGATAACAAGATCGCGGTGGTGCAGAATATCCTCGTCACCGACGCCAAGATGCCGGAAAAGCAAGCCTATGACATCGTCAAGACGCTGTTCGAGAAGCGCGACGAAGTTGCGCTCGCGCATGGCGAAGCGAAGGCGATTGCGCTCGACACGCAGAACAACAAGAACACGACTATTCCCTGGCATCCCGGCGCCGAGAAATACTTCAAGGAAGTCGGCGCGAAGATGTAAGGTATGGTCATTGCCGGGCCTGACCCGGCAATCCACCATTCGTGCAGGATTGATCGCCGGGTCGCGGCGCATTCGCGACGGCCGGTAATGGCGCAGAAGCTCAGCGGCCCATGTGTGGGGCCGTTTCCATTTGATACGGACATCGACTCTGACGAACGTCCACCGTTGCACGGTCGATTGACGAAATCTTTACGTTAATTGCGGGTGAAGACGTTGCGCTGCATTTGGCTCGGCGCCGCGATAGTTAACCCGATCGCAACGATACTCCGACAATTTTACGTGAGCGGCGTGTGAGGCCGCTGTGTTGCGTCTGGTTGCGTTGCGTCGGTCGCGTTGCGTGAGCGTGAGTATGAAAGCGTCGCGTAAGAGGCCGAAGGGCGCGTTCCGCCGTCCCTTCGGCCTCGTGCTGTGTGTGGTGACCGCGATGCCGAACTCTGTTGGGCATCAGGATCTCGCTGCATTGATTGCGCGCCAGCCGGCGGTCACCGAACGCTGGCGTGCGCATGTGCGCAATTCCACATTCGGCACCATTCACGCCGCGTCCTTGAGCTTTCCGCGCATCGTCGGAGCCTCGATCCCGGACCCTTATTTCACGCAGCTTGCTGCGCTCGACCCGCGTGCGCTGGAACCGACCGGTTCGATCCCGCTCACGGTCCCGATGGATCCGATTGTGTCGGCGCCGGTCTATGATTTTCCGGTGGTCGACCGCAGACTCAAGGGCGATCGGCTGAAGACGACACCCGCTCCGTCCGAGCAACCGGAGCCGGAGTCCGAGCCTGGCGTTCAACCGCGTCGCCAGAAGACAAAGGACATGGCGAGCCGGCCGCCGCTATCCGAGCCGGAGCCCGCGCAGCCGACTGCACGCGAGGCCGAAGCGGTCGCGCAACCCGCTTTGCCGAAGGGCGATCGCATGACGCCTCCGCATACCGACGTTGCCGAGGCTGCGCCGGTTGATGATCGCCGGGCACGTCCCATGCTGGGCCAGGACACGCTCGCGAAGCGCGTGCTCGGCATCGGCCCGCGTCAGCCCGCGATCGTTGAGGCTCCCGCCCAACCCGTCGCGACGCCAGCTTCGCCGCGCGCCCGGATCGCGGGGGCACCTGACACGCTGGCCAAGCGTGTGCTTGGCGCGGGTCCCCGTCAGCCCGCGAGCGCCGAACCCCCGCAGGATGTGGCTGAACGCAATCAGCTTCGCCGTGCGGGTCTTGCCGCCGCGCATCTGAACGCAGCCAAGTCCGAGGCAAGGCGCGGCGCTTCGTTGCAATTCGAAACCGCCGATCTCGAATCGCAGCGCGCCGATCTCCGCGGTCCGCTCGTACCCCTCGCCGAAAAGCCGGCGCCGCGCCTCCGCATCGCCGGGGCGCCTGACACTTTGGCCAAGCGCGTGCTCGGGATCGGCCCGCGGCAGGTGGCGGCGCCATCCGGACCGGTCGCGGACAAGGCTTCTCCGCCTGCGCGCGTTGCGGCGGGCGCCGATACGCTCGCCAAGCGCGTCCTCGGCACAGGTCCGCGCCTCCGGGAGAGCGCCGAACAACCCGGTCAGGATGTGGCCGAACGCGGCCAGCTTCGCCGTGCGGGTCTCGCCGCGGCCCATCTGAACGCACTCAAGTCCGAGGCACGGCGCAGCGCTGCGTTGCGGTTCGAAACCGCCGATCTCGAATCCCAGCGCGCCGATCTTGACGCTCCTGTCGTGCCACTGGCGGAAAAGCCCGTGCCGGCGTCTCCGTCCGTCGCCGCTCTGGAGCAGGCACCGTCACCCGCACGTGTGGAAGCGGTCCCGGCAGCCACCGAGAAAACTCCGGATCGCTTTGATCCCGAGGCGATCGACAAGC
>NZ_DATMRX010000179.1:0-11188 GCF_035565855.1 Pseudorhodoplanes sp. | reverse complement strand
AACAAACTCAAACACTTCAGGGCCGTGGCGACCCGATACGACAAACGTGACGACAACTTCCTCGCATCCATCCAACTCGCCTCAATCCGCATATGGCTGCGCAGTTATGAGTCGGTCACCTAACGCACCGCGACGCCCATCCGCTGCAACGCATCGGCCGGCTGCTGGAATGTCGGATCGAGCGTGGCTGCCTGCCGCAGATCGGCGATGGCGGCCTCGCGTGCACCGAGCTTTTCGCGGATCAGCCCGCGCAGGCTCAGTGCTGCGGCCGAGTTGGCGTTAAGCGTGGCCGCTTTGTCGGCATCGGTCAGCGCCTGCTGGAAACGGCCCGCCAAGTAATGAGCCTGCGCGCGGTTGTAGAAAGCGCGCGCAAAGCCCGGTGCGAGCGCGATGGCCTTGTCGTAATCCTCGATGGCGCGGTCGAAGCGGCCCTTGTTACGCCAGACGGTGCCGCGATTGTCATAGAAATTGGGATTGCGCGGGTCGCGTTCGATGGCTTTGTCGAAATCGGCCAGCGCGCGTTCGAATTCACCCTTGGCGTTCCAGGCGGTGCCGCGATTGTTATAGGCGGAGGCGCTGTCCGGCGAGAGGGCGATGGCCTTATCGAAGTCGGCAATCGCGCGGTCGTCGTCCTTGCCTTGCCAGAGCAGACCACGATTGAGATAGGCCAGCGCGTAGTTCGGATCGAGCTTGATTGCCTGCTCGTAGTCGCTCAGGGCGCGTTCGCGGTCGCCTTTATCCGCCTCGGCGATGCCGCGATTGTTATAGGCGGCGACGTCCCTGGGATTGAGGCGGATCGCCTGGTCGTAATCGGCGATGGCGCGATCGAAGTCGCCGCTGCGGCGGTAGGCGAGGCCGCGGTTGAAATAAGCGGCGGAGAGATTGGGATCGACTTTGAGCGCCTGTCCGTAATCGGCAATGGCGCGAACGGTGTCGCCTTTCCCGTCGTAGGCGGTGGCGCGGCCCATGTAGCCCATCAGATTCTTGGGATCGAGGCGGATTGCCTGATCGAAGCTTGCGATGGCGCCGTCGAAGTCGCGCATCGCAAGCTGCGCGTTGCCGCGATTAACGTACGCACGCAGGTGGTTGGGATTGACGCGAATGGCCTCGCTGAAGTCGGCGATGGCGCGCGCATAATCGCCGGCCTTGCCGTAGGCGATGCCGCGATTGGAGAACAGGATCGCGCGGTTCTGCGCGGTGTAGCGTCCGGTATCGAGCAGGGTCGTGCAGGCCTGGGCCTGCTCTTGCGGCGTGGCTGTGGTCTGGCCGGTGCACCGCGCCTCGTTGCTCGCCGGGGCCGCGCCGGACTGTTGCGCCCGGACGGGCAACGGTGCGGCGCCGAGCATCGCCGCCGTCAGGGCGGCGAATCCAAAGCCGGCGAGACGAAAGCGGGGTGGGGGCATGATCCGAAGTTTCTCCGAGGCCGCATTGTAGACCGCTCGTGCGTGGCGATCCTATGGCGGTGGGCCTATCCCATGCGCGGATCGGAGTTTCTTGTTGTCGCAGGAATGCGGTTGGCCATTTCAGCGCCGGCGTTGGCCGGCATCCGGGCGAACAGGAAGGCCGACGTTGCCGCGATCAGCCCGACGAGCAGGAAACCGGCCGGAAAGTCGGCGGCAGTGATCGCCGCCTGGCCCTTCCATCGCACCACGGTTTCAACCGTGAGTGCCCCGATGGCGACGCCGGTGGCGAGCGATACCTGCTGGCCGACCGCGGCGAGCGTGGTGGCACGGCTCATCCGCGCCACCGGGACTTCGGCATAGGCCAGGGCGTTGATGGAGGTGAATTGCAGCGAGCGGAAGAAGCCACCGACCAGGAGGATCGCGATCATGGCGGCAAACGGCATGTCGAACGAGAACAATCCGCACGCCGCGATGAACACCGAGCTAAGCACGGCATTGACGGTCAGCACCGTGCGAAAGCCGAACCGTTTGAGGATGCGGACGGCGGCGGCCTTCATGAACAAGGCCCCCATCGTCGAGGTGAACGTAATGAGGCCGGACTGGAACGGCGTCAGATTGAACCCGACCTGCAGCAACAGAGGCAGCAGGAAGGGCAGGGCGCCGACGCCGATGCGGAACAGGAAGCCGCCGAACAGGCTCGCGCGGAATGTCGGCAGCCGCAGCAGGGTAAAATCGAGGATCGGGGCCTGCACCCTCCGGGCGTAGATAATATAAAGCACCGAGGCGATCGCGCCGCAGCCGATAATCGCGGCGACGATGGGCCACGGGACCAGTTCAAGGCCCGCAACCGACAGTCCGAATGTCATGCCCGCGACAGCGACACCCGACAGCACCATGCCCGCTGCGTCGAAGCCCTCCCGCGTTTCGGAGCGGATGTTCTCGATGTAGCGCGTCACCAGCACGATGCCGATCAGGCCGATCGGCACGTTGATCAGGAAGATCCAGTGCCAGGAGGCATAGGTGGTGATGAAGCCGCCGAGCGGCGGCCCCATCAGCGGGCCGATCATCGCCGGGATCGACACCCAGGTCATCGCATTGACCAACTCCTGACGGTCGACCGTCCGCACCAGCACCAGTCGCCCGACCGGGGTCATCATCGCTCCGCCCATGCCCTGCACGATGCGGGCAGCCACCAGTTGCGCGATCGACCCCGACAGGGCGCAGCCGATCGAGCCCAGCACGAACACGCCGATGGCCGCCCGGAAGACGGTGCGAGCGCCGAACCGATCCGCGGTCCAGCCGCTCATGGGAATGAAGACGGCGAGCGAGAGCAGATAGGACGTGACCGCGAGCTTCAACGCCAGCGGATTGGTGCCGATATCGGCGGCAATCGCCGGCAGCGACGTGGCGATCACCGTCGAGTCCATGTTGTCCATGAACAGAGCGACGGCCACGATCATGGGAACGAGGCGGCTGTGAGTCATGCAGGGTTCGAGGCCGGGTCTGGGGTCATGATACCGGAGACGGTGGATGGACGGTCAATTCGCGTTGATTTTCCTATGAAAGTCGCCTCCGGGGTGCTAACCACCATCGCCAACCCAAAAGCGGTCCCTGAGTCGGGCGAGGATCACGGTCCTCGCAAACCCGCCGATTTTCCTTATCTGGGATTGCATAAGCCCGCGAATGGGCGCGCTGGAGTTGGTAATGGCCGCTATCAACAATTCGGTTCCGCCCGAAGCATTCACTTTTGACGACGTGCTGCTGAAGCCCGGTCCGTCGGACGTGCTGCCGTCGGAGGTCGATGTACGCACGCATATCACGCGGGGGGTCGCGCTCAACCTGCCGATCGTGGCGTCGGCGATGGACACCGTGACCGAATATCAGATGGCCATCGCCATGGCCCAGGCCGGGGGCATCGGCGTCATTCATCGCAATTTCGAGCCGGAGCAGCAGGCGGCCCAGGTCCGGCTGGTCAAGAAATTCGAGTCCGGCATGGTGGTGAACCCGCTCACCATCCACCCCGACCAGACGCTTGCCGATGCTTTGGCGTTGATGAAGGAGCATAATATCTCCGGCATTCCGGTGGTTGAGGGCGGCGGCAATGGTCAGACTGGCTTCCCGCCGGGGAAGCTTGTCGGCATCCTCACCAACCGCGACGTGCGGTTTGCCACCGATACGCGGCAAAAGGTGGCCGACCTGATGACCAGGGACAGGCTCATCACCGTCCGCGAGGGAGTGAGTCAGGACGAGGCCAAGCGGCTGCTGCATCAAAATCGGATCGAAAAGCTCCTGGTGGTGGACGCCCAGTATCGCTGCGTCGGCCTCATCACGGT
Organism: Pseudorhodoplanes sp.; assembly: GCF_035565855.1. Taxonomy (GTDB): domain Bacteria; phylum Pseudomonadota; class Alphaproteobacteria; order Rhizobiales; family Xanthobacteraceae; genus Pseudorhodoplanes. The sequence continues at coordinate 7,452 of NZ_DATMRX010000179.1, read as the reverse complement.
CAAGGACATCGAGAAGGCGGTCGCCAATCCGAACGCCTGCAAGGACGAGCAGGGCCGGCTGCGGGTGGCTGCCGCCACCACGGTGGGCGACAAGGGGTTCGACCGCACCGAGAGGCTGCTGGAGGCCGGCGTCGATCTGGTCGTGGTCGATACCGCGCACGGCCACTCCAAGCATGTGCTCGACGCCGTAACGCGCATCAAGCGTACCTCGAACGCGGTGCAGGTGGTGGCCGGCAACGTCGCGACCTCCGACGGCGCCAAGGCGCTGATCGACGCCGGGGCGGATTGCGTCAAGGTCGGGATCGGGCCGGGCTCGATCTGCACCACGCGGATGGTCGCGGGCGTTGGCGTGCCGCAACTCACCGCCATCATGGACGCGGTTGAGGCAGCAAAGAAGACGAACACGCCGGTGATCGCCGATGGCGGCATCAAATATTCCGGCGATCTGGCGAAGGCGCTGGCCGCCGGCGCGGACGTGGCGATGGTCGGCTCGCTGCTCGCGGGCACCGACGAGACGCCGGGCGAGGCGTATCTGTACCAGGGCCGCTCCTATAAAGCGTACCGCGGGATGGGTTCGGTCGGCGCGATGGCGCGCGGCTCGGCGGACCGTTATTTCCAGCAGGATATCAAGGACAGCCTCAAGCTCGTGCCCGAGGGCATCGAAGGCCAGGTGCCCTATAAGGGGCCGGTGGCGACCGTGCTGCATCAACTCGCCGGCGGGCTTCGCGCCGCGATGGGTTATGTCGGCGCGCACACCATCGAGGAGTTTCACGCCAAGGCGCAATTCATCCGCATCTCGTCGGCGGGCTTGCGCGAAAGCCATGTCCACGATGTCACCATCACGCGAGAGAGTCCGAATTATCCGAGCCGCGTGTAGCGGCTCTTTGATGACGAGAAGCTGCCATGTCCGTTGCCGCAATCCTCGCGCCGCTGTTCGTGCAGGTGTTGCTGACCCTGGTGCTGGGTTTCGGCCTGGCGGGCCTGCGTGGTCCATTGCTGGTAAGCGGCAAGGTGAAGCCCGAGGACGTGGCGCTGCGCCAGCCCAACTGGCCGGAGCGCACGCTGCAGTTCGGTTACGCCTTCCAGAACCAGTTCGAGGTTCCGGTTCTCTTTTATGTTCTGACGATCCTGGTGCTGGTGACAAAACACGCCGACGTGCTGTTCGTCACGCTGGCATGGATTTTTGTCTTGTCGCGGCTGGCCCAGGCGGCGGTTCACGTCACCAGCAACAACCTGCGGGCGCGCGGTGGATTTTTCGGCGTCGGCGTGTTGGTGCTGACGATCATGTGGCTGATTTTCATTGTCCGCATCCTGGCCGGTTTGCCGTGACGCGATTTGATTCACGGGCTTGCCGATGACGCCTGGAGCGCGGCTTGCCGCCGCCATCGAGATCGCGGCCGATATCGCGGCGCGGCGCAGGCCCGCCGCCGATACCTTGAAGGATTGGGGGCTGTCGCATCGCTTCGCAGGCTCGGGCGACCGCGCCGCCATCGCGGGGCTGGTGTACGACGCGCTGCGCCGCAAGGCCTCGTCGGCCTGGCTGATGGGGAATGACAGCCCGCGCGCGATGCTGCTCGGCATGCTGGTGCGCGAGCGTGGCCTCGATGTCGAGGCCGTGGCAACGCTCGCCAACGGCCAAGGCCACGCTCCGCAAATGCTGAACGATGACGAACGCGCGCGTCTTGCGTCCGCAACGATGGATGATGCGCCGGCGCATGTGCGTGGCGATTACCCGGAATGGCTCGATCCGTATCTGGCTCGTGTGTTCGGCGACGAACGCGCGGAGGAGGGGGAGGCTCTGGCCTCGCGCGCTCCGCTCGATCTGCGCGTCAATCGGCTGAAGGGCATGCGCGAGGACGCCCTTCGCGTTCTTTCCGATCTCGCGCCCGAGCCCACGCGCTGGTCGCCGGACGGTCTGCGCATCAAGCTGGCGGCGGGCGCCAAGAATCCCGCCATTCATGCCGAGCATGCCTACATCAAGGGGCTCGTCGAGATTCAAGACGAGGGGTCGCAGCTAGCGGCTTTGCTGGCGAGCGCAAAGCCCGGCGAACAGGTGATTGACCTCTGCGCGGGTGGTGGCGGCAAAACCTTGGCGCTCGCTGCCGCGATGGAGAACAAGGGGCAGATTTACGCCACCGACGACGACAAGCGCAGGCTTGCGCCAATCCATCCGCGTCTTGAGCGTTCCGGTGCACGCAATGTCCAGGTGCGGCCGCCGAAATCCGTCGGAACCGAACTGGACGATCTCGCAGGCCGTGCCGATCTCGTGCTGATCGATGCGCCGTGCACCGGCATCGGGGCCTGGCGACGCAATCCGGACGCCAAGTGGCGCGTGCGACCGGGTGCGCTCGAGGTACGGACGAAGGAGCAGGCCGCGGTTCTCGATCGCGCCGCCGGCCTGGTGCGGCCGGGCGGGCGGATTGCTTACATTACATGCTCGGTGCTGGACGAGGAAAACGGCGCGCAGGTCCGCGATTTCGTCACACGGCATCCGGAGTTTTCAATCGATGCCCCGGTGGCAGCGGCGAACGCGCTCGGCGAGCGCGCCTATCTGTTCCGTCACGCGGCGTTGCTTACGGACGAAGGCGTGCTGATGACGCCGCGCCGGACCGACACCGATGGATTTTTCGTCGCCATCCTGCGGCGGGCGGCATGAACGTGCGTTACGCTTTCCGGCCTTGCCGCAGGGTGGCTGAGGTTTGATGGCGACGCGGTTGTTTCTAGGACCTGACATGGACCAGCACGACAAGATCCTTATCGTCGATTTCGGCTCCCAGGTGACGCAGCTCATTGCGCGCCGGGTGCGCGAAGAGAAGGTTTATTCCGAGGTTGTGCCGTACCAGAAGGCGGACGAAGCCTTCCGCGCGATGAGGCCCAAGGCCGTCATCCTGTCCGGCGGACCGGCCTCCGTGCTCGATCAGGGGTCGCCGCGCGTACCGCAGGCGTTGTTGGAGGCCGGCGTTCCGGTGCTCGGCATTTGCTATGGCGAGCAGGTCATGGCGCAGCAACTCGGCGGGCGGGTCGAAGCCGGCCACACCCGCGAGTTCGGCCGCGCCGCCATCGAGGTGACCGAGCCTTGCGCGCTGTTTGACGGCGTGTGGACGAAGGGCGGCACCTATGACGTCTGGATGAGCCACGGCGACCGGGTGACGACGCTGCCATCGGGTTTTCGCGGCGTCGCCAAGGCGGCCGGATCGCCGATTGCGGTGATCGCCGACGATGCGCGCAAATTCTACGCGATGCAGTTTCATCCCGAGGTCGCGCACACGCCGGACGGCGCCAGGTTGATCCGCAACTTCGTGCGGAAGGTCGCGGGGCTCAAGGGTGACTGGACCATGCGCGCCTTCCGCGAGGAGGCGATCGAGCGTATTCGCGCGCAGGTCGGCAACGGGCGGGTGATTTGCGGGTTGTCGGGCGGCGTCGATTCAGCCGTGGCAGCCGTGCTGATTCATGAAGCCATCGGCGATCAGCTCACATGCGTGTTCGTCGATCATGGGCTGCTTCGGCTCGACGAGGGCAAGACAGTCGTCGATCTGTTCCGCGGGCACTACAACATCCCGCTGGTTCACGTCGATGCTTCGGCGCAGTTTCTCGGCGCGCTGGCCGGAGTCACGGACCCTGAGCAGAAGCGTAAGACCATCGGTAAGCTGTTCATCGATGTGTTCGAGGCCGAAGCCAAGAAGATCGGCGGCGCGGACTTCCTGGCTCAGGGAACACTTTATCCGGACGTGATCGAAAGTGTGTCGTTTACTGGCGGGCCGTCGGTGACGATCAAGTCTCATCACAATGTTGGCGGTCTACCTGAGCGCATGAACATGAAACTCGTCGAGCCATTGCGCGCGTTGTTCAAGGACGAGGTGCGCGCGCTCGGCCGCGAACTCGGCCTGCCGGAGGTGTTCGTGGGCCGGCATCCGTTCCCCGGGCCGGGCTTGGCGATCCGTTGTCCGGGCGAGATCACGCCGGAAAAGCTCGATATCCTGCGGCTGGCGGACTCGATTTATATCGATGAAATCCGCAAGGCCGGACTCTACGACGATATCTGGCAGGCGTTTGCGGTGATCCTTCCGGTCAAGACCGTCGGCGTGATGGGCGACAGCCGCACTTACGAATTCGTCGTTGGCCTGCGCGCCGTAACCTCGACCGATGGCATGACCGCGGACTTCTATCCCTTCGACATGAAATTCATCGGCCGCGTTGCAACCCGCATCATCAACGAGGTGAAAGGAGTCAACCGCGTGGTCTATGACGTGACCTCAAAGCCGCCCGGCACGATCGAGTGGGAGTGAGGGGGAGATAGTCGTGGCATCATTGCGAACTGCACCTCAATTGACGATATCCCGCGTCGTCGCGCTCGTGTGAACGTGGGGCCTTCGACCGTAGCGAGGCACGGAAAGATCGAGCGTCGACAGGGGGGACTTGTCGAATCGCCATCTCTGCGGTCTGGATGCGCCTCCGGACTGATCCCGCGCCGTCACGTTGCCAATGGCATGGTGCCGCTGACGGCGAAATCGTTGCTATCGTGCGTTAGGCGAATCTCGCGGGAGGCGGATTGACGGCAGCCCAGCTTGGGTGGAGCTTCGCGATGGTGTGCTCGGCGGCCCGCCTGCTGGCAACGATCGCATTTCTTACGACGCCGCGGACGCCTAAGATGCCGCTCCGGGACGCGCTTCACGGGGCGCCGACCTTTGAATAAGCCCTAAGCCTGTGCTCGAACGCCTTCTGCGGGGCGGATCACGCTCTCATCAGCGGAGTTGAGATCATCAGCGGAGTTGAGATCAATATCCATCGGGGCGGGCTCATCTTCCCTCGCTATCAATGCCGTATGGCTCCTTTGCCCGTCTTTCGTTATCTGTCCCTCGGTTCGGCAGGTGCGGCGTTCGAAACGGACTCTCGGGCGACAGAAGCCAACACCCTATTCGAACTTGGCCGGCACTGAGAATGGCTTGGTGGCATCCACCACGAACATGATGAGTGCGGCCAGATCAGTCGTACCAGCGTTGAAGACCTGCATCGACACTCCGGCCATATGACCGTCCATAGTGTGTCCCGCCTCGGCGTAGCTGATGCCGTCGGGCGTCCTCTGGCCCAATTTCCCCGCGACGACGTAGAACGCCTCGGAACCCGGATGCGAATGAACTGGCGTCTTCGCCCCTGGCGGCCCGCTGCCGTAGTTGACGCGCAGGAGATACTCGGGCGCGGATATGGGCGGCACGGGCCCGATCTCGGCCACCTTTGTTCCGCCAGGCGTCGCTGCGCCTTGGGGGCCAAGGGTGAACAACCATACTTTACCGGCGACTTCAGCCGTCAGCGACGGAGACCCGTCGTAGGTGACCGTATCCGGGTTCCAGCGGTACTGTCCCGCGGCGGCCTTGGCCTGGTCCAGCGTTGGGAAATTCTCGACCCGCCAATACAGCGGGCCTTTTGGAAGTTGCTTTATCTTCATCTCGGCAATGGGTTTGACGACATATTTTACGTCCGCCGCCCGGGTCGACAGCGGCAGCAACAGCCCGACGGTCCAGATGACGGCGATCGCTAGCCGCGCAGCAGATGGCAGCCGGTTCATTTCTTCCTCCCGGTGCGCTGTTCAAGCGTCTTGCTGATGCCAGAGAGGATGCGTCGTGTCCTTCAGGACACCTCAATTTTGGCGTAGCGCCACCTCCATTTTTTCTTTGCGGCGCTTGTGCTAGGGTTACGCCGCATGCCGTGGCGAGCGGGATGAAGTGTTGCGCTACTTGTTCGAGAATTGTGAACTCGACATGGACCGCCGCGAGCTGCGCCGCGGTGCGGCCTTGGTGGCGGTCGAGCCGCAGGTGTTCGATCTGCTCGTTCATCTGATCCGGCATCGCGACCGAGTGGTCAGCAAGGACGATTTGCTGGCGTCGGTCTGGCGTGGGCGCGTCATTTCCGAGTCGGCGTTATTCAATCGGATCAACGCGGCGCGTAGCGCAATTGGCGATACCGGCCAACGGCAAAGGCTGATCAAAACCTTGCCGCGCAGGGGCCTGCGTTTTGTCGGCGCCGTTTGCGAGGAGGGATCCCGTCTCGCCGAGGGCGGCCCGCACAAGCCCTCGGTTGGGATTGCCGACAAGCCGTCGATTGCGGTTTTGCCCTTCCTAAATCTGAGCGGAGATCCGGAGCAGGATTACTTCACCGACGGCATTGTCGAGGACATCATCACGGCTCTGTCACGCAACCGCGCGTTTTTCGTCATCGCCCGCAACTCGTCGTTCACCTACAAGAAGAGACCGGTCGATACCAGGCAGGTCGCGCTGGAACTCGGTGTCCGTTACATATTGGAAGGCAGCGTGCGCAAGTCGGGCAACCGCGTGCGTGTGGCCGGGCAGCTTATCGAGGCTGAGTCGGGGCACCATTTGTGGGCAGACCGATATGATGGTGACCTGGTCGACATCTTCGATCTTCAAGATCGGCTCGTTTCGAGCGTCGTGGGAGCGATGGCACCGCAACTTGAAAAGGCTGAAATCGAACGCGCGAAACGGGAGCTGACCAGCAATCCTGCGGCTTACGATCTTTATCTGCGCGGACTCGCGAGCTGGAATCGCTGGTCCAGAGTGGGCAATGCCGACGCGTTGAGGCTTTTCTATGCGGCAATTGATAAAGACCCTGAATTTGCGACGCCCTACGGGTTGGCTGCCTCATGCTACCAGTTCGCCAAGGCGAACGGCTGGCAATCCCAGTTTGACGAGGTAGAAATAGCCCGTCTGACGGAGCGCGCTGTGGAAGTCGGAAACGACGATGCCGTCGCCCTGTGCTGGGCAGGGCATGTCCGCGCCTTCTTCTTCAAAGAAGTGGAACGCGCACTTCAATTGATCGGCCGCGCGCTGGAGCTCGACGTGAACCTGGCCGTGGCGTGGCAGCGCAGCGGCTGGGTCCGCGGCTACGCGGGCGATCCCGATGGCGCGATCGAAAGCCTCAACACGGCGATGCGCCTCGATCCCCTCGATACGCGCGTATTCCTCACGCAGAGCGCCATGGGCTTTGCGCATTTCGTCGCCGGGCGAGATCAAGAAGCTGCGGAATGGGCTGCCATGGCTCTGCGGACGAAACCGAACTGGATGCCTGCTCTTCGTGTGGCAATTGCCTCTAACGCCATGGGAGGGCGGACGGCGGAAGCAAAGATCGCACTTCAGTCGTATGAGAAGGTCGATCCAAACGTAAGCATCCGCAAGATATGTGAGCACTATCCATTTCGGCGACAGAAGGACAGGCAGCGACTTGTGACGGCCTTACGGAAGGCTGGAGTTCGCGAAACATAGTCTCGTTCCGAAGACTCCAGGTCCAGTACTAGGCAATGTGCTGTCCTCATTTGCCGACGGCCTGCGGTGCAGGACTACATAACCGGCGAGGATCAGACAAGCAGCGCGGCATGCGATGCGAGCGGCAAGACCGCGAGTTCGGGCAGCCCCCGCCCGATCGGGTTGCCCTCAGCCCCGC
>NZ_DATMRX010000178.1:0-7448 GCF_035565855.1 Pseudorhodoplanes sp. | reverse complement strand
GATGTCGGCATTAATCGCGTGCCGGGCGAAGGCGGCAAGACGCGGCTCGTCGGCGATGTGAATTACAAGGAGGCGCTGGAGGTGGCGGGCGCTGTGACGCCGGTCCCCGGTGGCGTCGGTCCGATGACCATCGCCTGCGTGATCCTCAATACGCTGCGCGCGGCCTGCGCGTCGGCGGGATTGCCGGAGCCGAAGGTCTGATCGATTTTTCAACGCTTCACGGGCGAGGCGGGGACGGGCGTGCGGAGGTGATGCGATGCTTCGTCCGAGCGGACTTGTTGCCGTTGCAGCTTTGATCGCGGGCCTGCAAGGCGCCGCCGCGCAACCGGTCGAGCATGCTTATACAAAGATCGATCTGAAAGCCTGCAAGCATACGCCGGGCAGGGTGGTCGAAGATTACGGCTCGTGGCTATGCAAGGGCTATGCGGGCATTCCGATCTACATTTCCGGCGGTGACCAGCGCTCTTTCGTGAGTTTCGGTCCCAATGCGCTGAAGGAGCTGGCGAACCGCGAAACGCTGATGTCGTTCAACGGACATGGCGATGTGGTCGAGTGGCGGATCGAGTCGCTGCCGGGCGGTAAGAAGCGCCCGTTCGCCGCGATCATGCGCTGGTCGACAACGGTGCAGAAGGAAGAACCCAATCCGGACGGCGATGTCGTGCGCGGCCAGGTGCTGGTTATCACGCGGCTTGGCGCCGGCGGCGTCTGCCATGTCGGCTATGTCGATGGGCGCGCCAATCCCGATGCGAATGAACTTGCGCGCAAGGTTGCCGATGACAAGGCGCGGACCTTCCGATGCGGCAAGGAGGCGCCGGACAGTCACGGCAAGACCGGCCCTGGATATTCGCGGCGGATGCCGATGCATTGATGCTGCGCGTGCAGCCGCCGTTAGGATTGTATTAACCCACGCGCATGCGCGGGTTCCCGCTCCGCGCTCAACCGATAAAAGTTTAACTTTTTTGTAAGCGCCCTTGGTTACCGCTTGGTGAAGTGGTCACCTCCTGGAGCGCTTCGTCATGGGTCCCGCCGACGATTCCGGAAATGCAGAGACAGGCTCTTCCGAGCCGCAAAAGGCCGTTGCAAGCGGTGCGTCCGATATCAAGGCGGAAGGCGTCGCGCACACGTCGTATCGAAGGCTCGAGGACGACAAGGCGCCGGTTCTTTATGTGCCCGCCAAACAAAACCGGTTTGGGCGCGCTGCGGTGCTCGCGATCGCAATCCTCGTTTCGGGCGCCGTGGGCTCGGCTGTCGGCGCAATGGCAGCCGCGGTCTTCGTCAAGCCGGAGCCGGTCGCAGACAATGGTCCGACCGTGGAAGTGAATGCATTGCGTGGTGTGATCACGCAGCTCTCGAGCGAAGTCGCGGCGCTGAAGGCGAGCATCGACAACCAGGCCAAGACGACGTCCGCTCAGATGGCAAAGCTCGCCGATCGGGTCGAGCGCGCCGAGAAGGCGCAGGCTGAACCCGCAACGCGCGTCGCCAAGCTGTCCGAATTGCTGGAGCGCATCGACAAGCGCACCGCCGCCGCGACCCCGGCCCCGGCCCTTGCCGCTGCGCAGACCGCGGTGCCCGAAACGACGGGCTCGGTCGCGCAGAAGCAGCAGGATCGTGTTGTGAATGGCTGGGCGTTGCGCGAGGTGTTCAACGGCGGCGCCGTCGTCGAAAACGAGCGCATGGGCATTTTCGAGATCGTCCCTGGCGCCAACCTTCCCGGCCTTGGCCGCGTCGAGACCATCCGGCGCGTGGACGGCCGGTGGGTTGTCGTGACCCCGAAGGGCTTCATCGTCTCGCAGCGCTAGGCTGCATACCCGTTTCAATCGAAAGAGCGGCGCTCCGGCGCCGCTTTTTTGTTGAGCAGACTGCCCGGCTTTCGCACTTCGAGGTGAATTGAACGGCTCCGCACCGCCATGGCATAGTTCATGCGGCAAGGGAGCCTCTGATGCGGAAGTCCTTCGGAACGCAGCTCGCGAGGGTGCTCGTGGTGCTGTTGCTGTCAGGCGGCGCGGCAGCGGCCTTCGAGAGGGTCCAGGCGCAGGCGCCCAAGCCGGAAATGACCGAAAATTGTCCGGGCCTGGTCGCATCGGCAACGCCGCGTGCGCTGCCTGCGTCGCTCCGCCTTGCGCAGCTTCAGTTCGATCAGGTTCGCATCACCTATATCGGCCACTCCACCTTCCTGATCGAAAGTCCGCGCGTCGTGCGCATTGCGACCGACTACAACGATTACGTCCGGCCGCCGGTGCTGCCCGATGTCGCGACCATGAACCACGCGCACTCGACGCATTACACCGATCATCCCGACGCAGGCATTTTGCATGTCCTGCGCGGCTGGGCCGAAGAGCGCGGCAAGCCGGTGCGGCACGATCTTCAGTTCAAGGACGTGCGCGTGCGCAATGTGCCGACCAACATTCGCGACTGGAGCGGCGGTACCGAACGGCACGGCAATTCGATCTTCGTGTTCGAAATCGCCAATATGTGCATCGCGCATCTCGGCCATCTGCATCACACGCTGACGCAGCAGCAATTGAACGAGATCGGCCGCATCGATGCGGTTCTGGTTCCGGTCGATGGCAGCTATACGCTCGATCTCGACGGCATGGTGGAGGTGATGGAGAGCCTGAAGGCGCCGCTGATCATCCCCATGCATTACTTCAGCGTCTTCACGCTCAATCGCTTTCTCGATCGCATGCGCGAGAAATTCGACGTCGAATTTTCCGACACGCCCGCGACGGTCATCTCGAAGACCACGCTGCCCACGAAGCCAAAGGTGCTTGTGCTGCCCGGCCGCTGACGAATCCGGCTGTGTGCCGGAGGGGTCGCCAGGCGCGCCGTTCATCGCACGCGAAAGCGGGCGATGAAGTAAATACAACCGCTTCAAGAGTGCGCTGGATGCCCCGCTTTCGCGGGCGATGACACCCGGTGAGCAGGTGCTCCCGGAACAACCCGCGCTCTCGGGCGTTGTGCGGCACGGCAAAAGACACATTCGATCCGTTAATTGCCGTTAACCGTTAGAAAAGGCCGTGTAATGTCCCTGGTGTGGAGTGTTTGGAAGCTGTTCCCCACTGAGTTTTCCAGGATTGCCCTCGATGCCCCTGCCGGACCTGGCCTGTTCGAGGTCAGGCATGTCTCGACCGGTGAGCCGATCGCCTTTGCGGCGTCCCCGGATGTGGCCGCCAGCCTGATGACTTTGATCCAGCCGCCGGCATCTGGCCTGCGCTCGATCTTTGCGCGCCAGCGCGTTCATTATCGTCCCGGCGATCTTGAATTTCGGACTTGCGCAACGTCATCCATCAAGGAGGCGCGCGCGGAAGAAGACCGCCTGAATGGCCGTCGCCGCGCCTACTTGCAGCGGCGCAAGGCCGCCGGCTGGGCCTGACACCGCATCAGACTCAGATCAGCTGCTCCCGCATCACGTCGGCCAGCGCGCGAAGCTTCGGCAGGAAGGTGTTGCGCATCACGGCGATCGTGCCGCGCTCGCTGTGAAGCCCGACATTCAGCGAGCCGATGGTCTTGCCATCAAGCCGGCGCAACGCGACGGAAATCGAACGAAAGCCCAGCTCCACCTCCTGATCGACCAGAGAATAGCCGTCGGCGCGCGCTTTCAGGATTCGCCGCCGCAATTCGGCCTTGTCGATGATGGTGTGGGGCGTCAGCGGCGTCAGCTCGACCCGCGACAGGAACGCATCGAGCGCGTCATCCGGCAGCGATGCCAGAATAATCCGGCCGAGCGAACTCGACACAGCCGGAAGCCGCAATCCGACATGCGAAGTCAGCTGAAGCACGCGCGGCGGCGAAGCGTATGCGATCATCACGACGGCATCGCCGTCGCGCACGGCCGCCGAGCACGCTTCGCCAATCTCCGCGCTCAGCCGCTCCAGCGCAGGCTGCACAATCGTCGAGATCGGATTGGACAACAGATAGGCGCCGGCCAGGGTCATTACCCGCGGCGTCAGGCGGAACAGCCGCCCATCCGTCTCCGCCAGTCCGAGATGGATCAGCGTATGCAGCGTGCGCCGGACGGACGCACGCGGCAGTCCGACCAGCCTCGCGATGTCGCTGAGCGACATCTGCCGATGATCGCGACCGAAGGTCTGAATGACGCGAATCCCGCGCGCCAGCGCTTCCAGGAATTCCGGCCCGGCCGCTTCGACAACATGCGCTTCTGCGTCAGATCGTGAGACCCGCGGCATTTCGGTTCCCGTCGCGTCCCGCCTCTCGAAGGCTTGCCTCGGGGGCGGCACTCTGGTGTAATTCGAACTTATGTTCGGTGTGCGAACATACACGGATACGCCCGGTCGCGCCACCCTCCCGTCAGGAGACCTGTCGTCATGCTCAGCGCGGAACAGAACGAGCTCATCACCCGCACCAATCCCGGCACCAAGGCCGGCAATCTGCTGCGGCGCTATTGGCAGCCGGCGGCGCTGGTCGAGGAATTGGCCACCAACCGTCCGATCAAGCCGGTCCGGCTGCTGGGCGAGGATCTCGTGATCTTCAAGGACGGGCAGGGGCGTTACGGCCTGATCGAACGGGGTTGCCCGCATCGCGGGACCGATCTCGCGTTCGGCCGGCTCGAAAGAGATGGCCTGCGCTGCTCTTTCCATGGCTGGAAGTTCGACGTGAACGGCACATGCCTTGAGACTCCGGCGGAGCCGGAAGGCTCCAACCTGTGCAAGAACATCCGCCAGAAATCCTACCCGGTGGTGGAGAAAAGCGGCATCTTGTTCGCCTATATGGGGCCCGGCGAGCCGCCGGCCTTCCCGAACTTCGACTGCTTCGTTGCGCCCGACGAATACACTTTCGCGTTCAAGGGACTCATCGAATGCAATTGGCTGCAGTCGCTCGAGGTCGGCATCGATCCCGCGCATACCTCGTGGCTGCACCGCTTCTTTGAGGACGAGGATCCCTCACAATCCTACGGCAAGATGTTCCGCGATTCGACGTCGGACGCGGACATGCCGATGACCAAGATCATGCGTGACTTCCCGCGTCCGCGGATCGAGGTCGAGCACACCGAATACGGTCTGCGGCTCAACACGCTGCGCCAGATCAGCGACCGATCGATGCATGTGCGGATCACCAATCTGGTCTTCCCCAATGCCTTCATGATCCCGATGAGCAAGGAGATGACCATCTCGCAGTGGCATGTGCCGATCGATGAGACGACGCATTACTGGTACTGCATCTTCACGAGCTTCGGGAACAAGGTCGACAAGGACGAGATGCGCCGCCAGCGGCTGGAGCTCTACGAGCTGCCGAATTACGTGCCGCGCAAGAACAAGCACAACGATTACGGCTTCGATCCGCACGAGCAGGCGCACGAAACTTTCACCGGCATGGGCGCCGACATCAACATTCACGATCAGTGGGCTTGCGAGTCGATGGGACCGATCCAGGATCGGACCAAGGAGCATCTGGGCCAGTCCGACAAGGCGATCACCGCCTATCGGCGCTTGCTGAGGGCCGCAATCGAGCAGGCCAGCAAGGGCGAGCGCCCGTTGATGGTCCTTGATGCAAAGGATGCGCCTGCCATCACCGGCCCGGTCTGTGTCGACGGCGTCGGACCGGCGTCGGACTGGCAAGCTTACGCGAAAGAGGCGCACGAGCGCCGCCGCACGACCAAGAGCTGGGCGAACGGGCATTAGCCTTACGTCCTCCCTGAAGGCGGGAGCGCGGCATGCGCAGGGTGACGGGGATGGGGCCGCTTTCTCTCGCTTGACCCCTACCCGATGGCCTTCGCTATGCTGCGGCAGTCGGCCTCTCCCCTCAGGGGGAGGTATAAAGGTTGAATCATGATGTCCTCCCGCGACCGCGCAACCCTCAGCTTTGTCGAGCGGCACGCTCTGTGGAACGACGAGCAATTCCGTCTTGCGGCAGCGGTCGAGCGGGAGATCGAGGACCGCAATCTCGACCTCGTGCGATTTTCCTTCGTGGACCAGCACGGCGTCCTCCGCGGCAAGACCGTGGTCGCGGCCGAAGCCGCCAAGCTGATGCGCGGCGGCGTGACGATGACCACGACGCTTCTGGCCAAGGACACCTCGCATCGCACGGTGTTTCCGGTCTTCACCCCTGGCGGCGGCTTTGCGATGCCGGAGATGCAGGGCGCGGCGGATTTCCTGATGATCGCGGACCCCTCGACCTTCCGCGTCCTGCCTTGGGCGCCGAATACCGGCTGGGTGCTCTGCGACATCTACTTCCCGAACGGAAAGCCGGTGCCATTCTCGACCCGGCAGCTTTGCCGCGATCAGCTCGCACGCCTGCACGCGGCAGGTTACGAGATGATGGCCGGGCTCGAAGTCGAGTTTCATCTCTACAGGATCGAGAATCCGCGTCTGGCGCCGGCCGACGCCACCTGGCCGGGCGAGCCGATCGACGTCAGTTACATTCACCAGGGCTTCCAGCTTCTGACGGAAGCGCGGTCCGATCAGATCGAGCCGATCCTCGAGCCCTTCTGGCGCGCGGTGACGGCGCTCGGCCTGCCGTTCCGGTCTCTCGAAGTCGAGCTCGGCCCGAGCCAGTGCGAATTCACCTTCCGGCCGGAGAAGGGCATCGCATCCGCGGACATGATGGTGCTGTTCCGCAGCGCCATGAAGCAGATCGCGCGCCGCCATGGCCTGCATTGCACGTTCATGTGCCGGCCGGCTCTGCCCAATGCATTCTCAAGCGGCTGGCATCTGCATCAGTCGCTGATCGATCTGCGGACCAAGGCCAACGCCTTCGTCTCGCATGATCCCGGCACGGTGCTGCCTCCGTTCGCGCAGCATTGGCTTGGAGGCCTCCTTGCCAATGCGAAGGCGGCGGCCGCTTTCACCACGCCAACCCTGAACGGCTACAAGCGCTATCGCGCCTATGCGCTCGCGCCGGACCGCGTGATCTGGGGTCAGGACAATCGCGGCGTCATGGTGCGCGTGATCGGCCAGCCCGGCGATCCTGCGACGCATCTGGAAAACCGGATCGGCGAGCCGGCGGCGAACCCCTATCTCTATCTGGCGTCGCAGATCGCATGCGGCCTCGACGGCCTTGCGCAGAAGCGCGATCCGGGCCCCTCCGCGGACACGCCATACGAGACCGAGGCGCCGATGATGCCGAAGTCGCTTGGCGAGGCGCTCGATGCGTTGCGCGACAATGCCTGTTTCCGCGAGGCGTTCGGGGCCGATTTCGTCGATTATTACATCCGCATCAAGGACGCCGAAATCGCCCGCTACAAGGCTGAGGTGAAAAGCGACACCGCCGACATCACGCATTGGGAACAGAAGGAATATTTCGATCTGTTCTGAGTTGTGCGGCTCCGCGCCGGCTGCAGAAACCGGGTCGCGCGGAGGCTTTCGGCAACCCATATCGTCATCGCGAGGAACGTCACGATGACCCGGCAGGCAATTCATTACCTCACGTTCGAAACCGCTCTCGGTCATTGCGCCGTCGCCTGGAACGATGCGGGTATCGTCTGTTTCCGG
>NZ_DATMRX010000177.1:0-5309 GCF_035565855.1 Pseudorhodoplanes sp. | reverse complement strand
CGGCTCGCAGTCGCAGGGAACCTTGATTCGGTCGCGGCCATCGACATAGACGAGCTTCGGCCGGCACGGCAGCGCCGCCACCGCCTGCGCCAGCGCCCAGAGCGAGGCCTGGAGGATGTTGTCGCGATCGATCCGGGCGGGCGAAGCGAAGGCGACGCCGACCTCGGCGGTCGCGCAGATCCGCGCATAGAGCTTTTCCCGCTCCGCGAAGGTGAGTTTCTTGGAATCGTTGAGGCCGCGCGGCACGCGATCGGGGTCAAGCACGACCGCTGCCGCGACCACGGGGCCGGCGAGCGGTCCGCGGCCCGCCTCATCGCAGCCGGCCACGGGCCAGATGCCGCGCTTATAGGCGCTCCGCTCGCGCCGGAAGGTCGGGCGGATAATCTCGTCTTTCAGCGGCAGGCGCGCGGGGGCTGGTTTGCGATTCGGGCTCCGGCTCATGGCCGGCATGCTGAGCGCGTTCGGCGAAAAATCGCAATGGCTTAGTCGGGCAGGATGGGCCGGCCTTCGGCGGTCAGTGGAAACTGGGGATTACAGGCGACCTCCCAGATGTGGCCGTCCGGATCGGCGAAGTGGCCGTGATATCCGCCCCAGTCTGCCTTCTTCGCGGGGGTCAGCTCGGTCGCGCCGGCTTTCAAGGACCGCGCCATGATCGCATCGACCTCGCCTTCGCTGCCACAATTCCAGGCGAGCGAGGCACCCCGAAAGGCGGCCGGGCGGGTGTTCTCTGCAAAGCTGGCATCGCCTGCGAGCCCTCTCACATCATAGAGAGACAATGTCAGGGTTCCGGCATCGAAGAACGCGACCTCGGTCTCGGGTGCGGCCCGCACCTTCCGCAAGAAGCCCAACGCTTCGTAGAAGCGCGCGGCACGCGGCACGTCGGTAACACCGAGGGTGACGAGGCTGATATGGGCGTTCAACATGGATTGCTTCGCTTCGCTCGCAGTGACGGGAGAATGACTGCGCGGACGACGAGTCAAAGCAAGACCCACAGCTCGCGGCCTTTCATCACTCAAAACAAGCTCAGCTGTTCGCTGCCCTTGACCGGCTTCTGGAAATGTTCGGTCGTGAGCTTCGCCCGTTCCTTGTTGAGCCCGAGCCTCTCGCAGGCCGCCTCGAACCGTCGGCCGATGAGCCAGGCATAAGGACCTTCGCCGGTCTGCCGCTTGCCCCAGGTCGAGTCGTAATCCTTGCCGCCGCGCATTTCGCGCACGAGCTTCATCACATGGCGAAAGCGATCGGGATAATGCGCCATCAGCCATTCCTTGAACAGGTCGCGCACTTCGAGCGGCAGCCGCAGCATCACGTAACCCGCGCTCTTCACACCCGCGAGCGCGACGGCATCGAGGATGCGCTCGATATCCATATCGTTGATCGCCGGGATAACGGGCGCGATCATCGCTGCGGTGGGGATGCCGGCCTCCGACAATTGCCGCAACGCTTCGAGACGTTTTGCCGGGGTCGAGGCCCGCGGCTCCATGGTGCGTGCGAGCTTGCCGTCGAGCGTCGTCACTGAGATAGCGACCTTGGCGAGATTGCGCTTTGCCATGCGCGACAGGATGTCGATGTCACGCGTCACCAGCGCGGACTTCGTGACGATTCCGACCGGATGCCCCGCGCGCTCGAGCACCTCGAGGATGCGGCGCATGATCTCGTATTGCCTTTCGATCGGCTGATACGGATCGGTGTTGGTGCCGATCGCGATGGTGCGCGGCGTATAACCCGGCGCACTCAGTTCACGCTCCAGAAGCGCGGGCGCGTCCGGTTTCATGAAAAGCTTGGACTCGAAATCGAGGCCCGGCGACAGCCCGAGATAGGCGTGGGTCGGCCGTGCGAAGCAATAGACGCAGCCATGCTCGCAGCCGCGATAGGGATTGATCGAACGATCGAACGAGATGTCCGGTGACTCGTTGCGGGTGATGATCTTGCGCGTCGCGTCGGTCTGCACGCTCGTCTTGAACGGCGGCAATTCGTCCAGGCTCTGCCAGCCGTCATCGAAGGCGATGCGGGCCAGCGGCTCATAACGGCCGGATGCGTTGGAAAGGGTCCCGCGGCCTCGCCGGCGCTGTCTTTCAACGCCGGCGCCAAGGAGCCCGGATTGGTCGGAAGATCCCTCCGGGGACCTCCTCGCAAAGTCACCCGCAGGCGCGGAGGGCACAAGCGCCGGCGGGTGTCTCAGGGCTGCGGATGGACGTGCCATAGCCGATATCTAGGATGCGGCAACGAACAAAACAAGAACATAATGGAAGTTGATCGAGATGGCTGAATGTCGTGGCATCGTCTATTCACAGCCCCATGATCTGGCCGCTCTGAAATACTGACGGCCAACCGTTCCTGGCCCATTCCGGTTCCATGCTCAGCGTCATCGTCCCCACACACGAATCAGAGCGGATCCTGGTACGGACGCTGGCGTGTCTCGTCCCGGGGGCGACGGTGGGTTTGGTCGGCGACGTGATCCTTGCCGATGGCGGTTCGACGGACGAGACGGCGCAGATCGGCGATGTGGCGGGATGCCGCTTCCTGGAGATGCCGGGCCCGCTGGGGCCCCGGCTCGGTGCCGCTGTGGATGCCGCGAAGGGGCAATGGCTGCTGTTCATACAAGCAGGCGCGGTGCTCGATAGCGGCTGGGTCGCCGAGGTTCAGCCTTTCATCGAGCGGGCGCCGGTCGAGATGGCCGCCATTTTCACCCCCGCGGCGCCGCTGTCCGCGCAGGGATCGGTCCTGCAGGCCATCCTTGCGCTGCTGCGAGCGCGCCGAACCAGCCTGTCTCCCGGACGGGGGTTGTTGATCAGCAAGTCATTATACCGGGCGCTTGGCGGTTATCGGGACTGCGCCGGCACCGAAGCGGATTTGCTGCGACGGATCGGCAAACGCCGCCTGACGATCCTGCGCACCAGCATCGTTGTGCCGGCTCTGTCCTAAGAGGGCATCGCGACGCACAGCGTGTTGACCACCGCGCGCGCGATCCATCGTCAGGAGGGCTTCCAGCTCACGAAGGAGTCGGTTCACGAAGACTTCGGCAAACCCGAGCCAAGCGAGAGCTGGGAGCTTCAATTATGATCGAAGCTTGCGTGCTCAGGCCACAATGGGTTGCGCCTGCGGCGCAGCCTCCGTTTCACTGGACCTGTGCTCCGCTTCAGTCGTCGGCGCATGCTCGTGATCAGCCGGCAGTTGAAGCACGGTGGCCGATTGACCACTGCGCAGCATCGTCACGAGCACCACCTGCCCATTCGGAAATTCCAGCGCATCGTGGTGTGAGTAGGGTCGATCGAGGTCCACCTGCCGGAAGCGTGCAACGCGATGCGGAACGGATGCATAGCCGAACCGTGGCGGGATCAGACCGAAGCCGCGCGAGTAGACCACGTCCTGATCGAAAGCCAGTTCGGTGCCGGGCCGCATGCACACCGCGACATCGGGTTCGCCTGTCGCCGCGAAGCCACCGGTGACCGAATTGTCGAAGGTTGTGCTTGTCACCTTATCGCCCACCTTGGCGGGGCGTGACGCCACATGATGCAAGCTATAATCACACATGGAAGACATCCTTCTTGCTGCGAACAGCCGAAACGGTTGTCCTATTGCAACAGGGTAGCCGCCGAGCGCGGCAATCGTGTGATTGTCGAAGCCACGCGAGGCGGCATCACCGCTTGTTGAAGTGCGGAGCCGCCTCGAAAGTTCACGCCCCCCTCGGAAATCAAAATGCCGCGGCAACGGCGAATTTTGCTGATGCCGACGGGGTATTATCTCCCGTTCACGGCGCATTGATGCGCAACGGGCCGCTATTTGTGCGATGCGATAACCAATCAACCGGGCCGGGCTGAAACAGGAATGGTTTTATGAATATCGATTTGAGCGGCAAGCATGCGGTCGTGACCGGGTCGACCGGCGGCATTGGCTTTGCAATTGCCAAGGGACTCGCGGGGAGCGGCGCCTCCGTCGTGATCAACGGGCGTGCCGACGCGAAAGTGCAACAGGCAGTCGAGACGCTGAAGAAACAGGTGCCGGAGGCCACGGTCGAAGGCGTTGCGGCGGATTTGTCGAACGCAGACGGCGTCGCAACCTTTACCAGGCGGGTTCCGGAGGCGGATATTCTCGTCAACAATCTCGGCATCTTCGAGCCGAAGGCCTTTGAGGATATTCCCGACGAAGACTGGCTGCGCTTTTTCGAAACCAACGTGATGAGCGGCATCCGGATGTCGCGCGCCTACATTCCCGGCATGAAGAAAAAGGATTGGGGGCGGATCGTCTTCATTTCCTCGGAATCGGGCCTCAATATCCCGCTTGAAATGATCCACTACGGCATGACCAAGACCGCGCAGATCGCGGTCGCGCGCGGTCTTGCGGAATCGCTCGCGGGGACCGGGGTCACGGTCAACGCGGTGCTTCCCGGCCCGACACGGTCGGAGGGTGTGGTCGAATTCTTCGCCAAGTTGGCGAAGGAGCAGGGCGTTTCGCAAGAGCAGATGGAGAAGGACTTCATCGCGCAACATCGTCCGACCTCGATCATCCGGCGGCTCGCCACAGTCGACGAGGTCGCCAACATGGTGGTCTATGCGTGCTCGAAGGAGGCGTCGGCAACGACAGGCGCAGCATTGCGCGTCGAAGGCGGATTGCTGCGAAGTATCGGGTGATGCGCCGCGCGTTGGTGCGACGCGCGTTACGGTCTCTGTCCTCGTTCGTCCCGCGCAAACGGGGACCCAGAATCAAGAGAAGAGAGAGCTGCTGGGTTCCCGCTTGCGCGGGAACGAACGGAGCATGTGGACGTCCCGATCAGATCCCGCTTACACCGTCGCGCCTTGCGCTTTCGGGCGGCGCAGATGTTCGTCGAGGCGCGGCATGATCTCGACGAAATTGCATGGCCGGTAGCGATAATCGAGCTGATGGACCAAGATACCGTCCCAGGCATCCTTGCAGGCGCCGGGCGATCCTGGCAGGCAGAAAATGTAGGTCGCGCCTGCCACACCGGCTGTTGCTCGGGTCTGAATCGCGGACGTTCCGATCTTCTGGTAGCTGATCGTCAGGAACAGGGTCGCAAAAGCATCCATCCGCTTTTCGAACAGCGGCTCCAGGGCCTCAGGCGTCACATCCCGACCCGTGAAGCCGGTGCCCCCGGTGGTAATGATGGCATCGACACCCGGGTCGGCGATCCAGAGTTTTACCTGCGCGCGGATTTTCTCGACATCGTCGGTCACGATGGCACGCGCGGCGAGCTTGTGGCCTGCGCCTTCGATCCGCTCCGCAAGCGTGCTGCCGGACTTGTCATCCGCGAGATCGCGCGTGTCTGAAACGGTGAGGACCGCGATATTGAGCGG
>NZ_DATMRX010000176.1:0-14166 GCF_035565855.1 Pseudorhodoplanes sp. | reverse complement strand
ATCATGATCGCGTTCTTCTTGACGATGCCGATCAGCATCAGAAGACCGATCATCGCGATGACACTGAGATCCATCCCGAACAGCCATAACGCGCCGAGCGCGCCGACCACCGCGGACGGCAATCCGGTCAGAATGGTGAGCGGGTGGATGTAGCTCTCATAGAGCATCCCGAGCACCATGTAGATCGTCAGCACCGCCGCTGCGAGCAGGATGCCCTGATTGGAGAGCGATTGCTGGAAGGTTTGCGCGGTGCCGGAGAACCGCGTCGAGATCGTGGTCGGAACGCCCAGCCGGTCCTTCAGCACCTCGATCTGCGCCACGGCATCGCCGAGCGCGACACCCGCGGGCAGGTTGAAGGAGATGGTGACCGCGGGCAATTGCCCGAGCTGGTTGACCGAAAGATCGCCGGCGGTGCGCTCCACCGTCGCGATCGAACTCAGCGGCACCAGCTGACCGCCCGGTGTGCGGATGCGGATATTGCCGAGGTCACCGGAATTCCACTTGATGCGCGGATCGAACTCCATCAGCACGCTGAAAGTGTCGCCGCTGCCATAGATGGTCGACACCTGGCGCGATCCGAAGCCGGAATACAGCGTCGATCTGATCTGGTCGGCATTGATGCCGAGCGAGGCGGCCTTGTCCTTGTCGACACGGAGCGTCACCTGGATGGCGCCGTCCTGCAGGTCGTTGTTGACGTCGGTGAAATGCGGATCGGCGGCCATCGCC
Source organism: Pseudorhodoplanes sp. (assembly GCF_035565855.1). Taxonomy (GTDB): domain Bacteria; phylum Pseudomonadota; class Alphaproteobacteria; order Rhizobiales; family Xanthobacteraceae; genus Pseudorhodoplanes. The sequence goes on along the minus strand of NZ_DATMRX010000176.1, from coordinate 13,440 downwards.
TCGGTCATCTTCCGCGCCCAGTCCCGCATTTCGTCGCGGCGCACACTCTGCATCACGAACTGGTATTCGCTGCGGCTCGACCGTCCGCCGATCCGCAGATTCTGCACCGGCGATATCACCACATCGATGCCGGGGAACGACATTTCGCGGCGGAAGATCCGCAGCAATTGCGGCATGGCCGGCCGCTCGCCGCGCGGCTTCAGCTCGACGAACAGCCGCCCGGTATTAAGACTGCGCGAGCCGCCGCCGCCGCCGATGATGGAGGCGACGCTCGCGACATAAGGCGAGTTGCGGAACGCGTCCTCGACCTGCTTCTGCAGCGCCGACATCGCCTCGAAGGATATGTCCGGGCGCGCTTCGGTCGACACCGAGAGCTGGCCGATATCCTCCTGCGGGAAGAAGCCCTTCGGCGTCGCATAGAACAGATAGACGGTGCCGAGCATGGTCGCGAAGAACACGCCGAGCATGAAGGGCTGATGGCTGAGACTCCATTGCACGCCGCGGTCATAGGCATTGGTCATGCCGGTCAGGCCGCGTTCGAGCACGGCGCGCCAGCCGGTATCCGGCAGCACATTGCCTTCGGCGTCGCGCTCCGGCTGCCGCAACAGCTTTGCGCAGAGCATCGGCGTCAGCGTCAGCGAGACGAAGGCCGAGATGGCGAGCGACACCGTCACCACCACGGCGAATTCGTGGAAGATGCGCCCGACCACGCCGCCCATCAGCAGCACCGGGATAAAGACGGCGACCAGCGACACGGTGATCGACACGATGGTGAAGCCGATCTCCCGCGATCCCTTGATCGCGGCCTCGAAGGCCGAAAGGCCGTCCTCCTCCATGTGCCGGTAGATATTCTCGAACATCACGATGGCGTCGTCGACAACGAGGCCGACCGCGAGCGTCAGCGCCAGAAGCGAGATGTTGTTGATGCTGAAATCGAGGAGATACATCGCTCCGAGCGTGCCGACGATGGAGATCGGAACCGCCAGCGCCGGAATGACGGTCGCCGTCAGCCGCCGCAGGAAGATGAAGATCACCATGATCACGAGCGCGATCACCAGGAGCAGCGTGAACTGCACGTCGGCGACGGCCTCGCGGATCGAGATGGAGCGGTCGTTCAGGACTTCAATCGTGGAGTCGCGCGGCAGGTCGTCCTGGAAGCTCGGCAGCATCGCCCGCACGCGATCCACCACCTCGACCGTATTGGCTTCGGGCTGCCGCTGCACCGCCAGCACGATGGCGCGGCTGCCGTTGAACCAGCTCGCGGCCTGATTGTCCTCCACGGAATCCGTCACCACGGCAACATCGCCGAGCCGCACCGGCCGGCCGCCACGCGTGGCGACAATCACCTGCCGGAACTGCGCCGCATTGCCGAGCTCGGTTTCCGCCTGGATCGTCAATTGCTGCTGCGCATTGCGGAGCGTGCCGACCGGCGTATTGGCGTTCGCAGCGGCGACCGCCGCCTGCACTTCGTTGACGCCGATGCCGCGCGCCGACAAGGCATTTGGATCGACCTGGATGCGCACGGCGAATTTCTGGCTGCCATAGACCACCACCTGCGCGACGCCGGGAACCGTGGACAAGGCCGGCGAAATCACCTGCTGGGCGAAGGCATCCAGCTCCGGTAGCGGCGTGGTGTCACTGCGGATCGCGAGCAGCAGCACCGGCGCGTCGGCCGGATTGACCTTGCGGTAACTCGGAAGCTCGGTCATCTCCGGCGGCAGCCGGCGCTGCGTGCGCGCGATAGCGGATTGCACGTCGGCCGCCGCTGCGTCGATATCGCGATCGAGGTTGAACTGGATCACGATCGAGGTCGATCCCTGCACCGACGTCGCGCTGATGGTGTCGATGCCGCTGATCGTGGTGAATTGCTTGATCAGCGGCGTCGCGACCGAATTCGCCATGGTGTCGGGCGACGCGCCGGACAGGCTCGCCGACACGTTGATGGTCGGGAAATCGGTCCGCGGCAGCGCCGCCACCGGCAGATAGACATAGGCGAACAGGCCGGTCGCGACGACCGCGATCGACATCAGCGTGGTCGTGACCGGATGGCGGATGCAGAATTCGGAAATGTTCATCGCGCGGAATCCTGCCGCGCCGGTTGCTTCGGCGGCGCAGGCGACGCCAAGGCTTCCGCCGGCTGCCGGTCGGCCGCCTTCTGCGACACGTCGCGCACCCGAGCACCGTCCGCGAGGCGGAGCTGGCCCTCGACCACGACGCGCTCGCCGGCTTTGAGACCTTCGCGGATCGCGGTTCGATCATCGACAATGCCGCCGGTTTCGACGAGGCGCAGCTCGGCGCGCTCATCCGGCGTGACGACGAACACGAAGGGGCCCTTCTGGCTCGACTGCAACGCCACCGTCGGAATGCTGACGGTATCGGGCCGGGTGTCGAGATCGATCTCGACATCGACATACATGCCGGGCCACAGACTGAAATCCTCATTGGCGAAGGTGGCCTTCGCCATGATGGTCCCGGTTGCGGTGTCGACCGATGAATCCACGAAGTCGAGTTCGCCGGTCGCGAGCGGCTTTGCGCCACCGGAAGCATAGACGCGCACGACCGGGCGCTGCTTGCTGCGCGCGGCGGCCCGCAAGGCCCCAAGGTCGCGCTCCGGCAGGGTGAAGGACACGCGGATCGGCCGGATCTGGGTGATCGTCACGAGGCCCTGCGTATCCGACGCCGACACAAGGTTGCCGGGCGTGACACGAATGGTGCCGAGGCGTCCGGTGATCGGTGCGGTGATCTTCGTATAGCCGAGCCGGATACGGTCATTCTCGAGCTGGGCCTTGTCGGCCGCGATCGTCGCCTCTGCGGCTTTCGCGTCGGCGACCTTCTCGTCGAGTTGCTGGCGCGCCGCGACGTTCTTCGCGAGCAATTCCTCGGTCCGCTTGAGATCGGCATTGGCGCGGTCGCGCGCCGCCTCGTCCTTGGCCAGTTGCGCTTCATTGCGCGCAATGGCCGCGCGCAATTCGCGATCGTCGAGGGTGAAGAGGAGCTCGCCCTCGCGGACCAGCTGGCCATCCGTCACATGCTTTTCGAGCATCTGGCTGTCGATGCGCGAGCGGACGACCACAACGGCGGGCGATTCCAGCAAGCCGATGCTGCGCCGCCGCACCGGAAAGGTGCCCTGCTCCGCCGCCACCGTGGTCACCGGGATTGCGGGCGACGCGCGCCGTTCGGCCTGCTGCGACTGAGGCGCACGCAGCCCGAGGCGGTCGCCGAAATTCCCATAGCCGACATAGCCGAGGGCCATCAACGCGATCAGAATGACGATGCCGGTGGTTCGCCGCATGTCGGGCCTGTCTCCGTGAGCGTTTTCAACGCCTGTGCGCGCCAACATGGGGCGGCAAAAATAACGTTGGACGTCACCAGACGTTCCGCAAGCGGCAGAATTCCGGCCGCCGGCCTGAAAGGTCCCGGCGCCGGGTTAAATTGCTGTCATGTTGACCCTTCAGTTGTCATCGCCCGCGAAAGCGGGCGATCCAGTAAACTCAGGCGCTTCAAGAGTTTACTGAATGCCCCGCCTGCGCGGGACATGACAAGAAAGGGTTGCTGCGATACCGCTCAAGCGAATCGCCTCAGCCCCAGATCGCCCGTGCCGCCTCGACCTCGAGCGCGAGCTTGCGGCGCTCGTCGTCCTCGGTCACAGGATTGCCGGCGACGGTGGAGGCGAAGCCGCATTGCGGCGAGATCGCCAGCCGGTCGAGATCGATGAATTGCGTCGCCTCGTCGACCCGGCGCTTGAGCCCGTCGAGCGTTTCCATCACCGGCGTCTTGCTGGAGATCAGTCCGAGCACCACGCCCTTGCCCTTGACGAAGCGCAGCGGGCGGAAGTCGCCAGCGCGCTCGGTGTCGTATTCCAGAAGGAAATGATTGACATTGGTGCCGGCGAAGAACCGCTCGGCGACCGATTCATAACCGCCGGCGCCGAGATAATGGCCCTTGAAATTGCCGCGGCACATATGCACGCCGAACACCACATCGGCCGGCGCGCCCTTCACCGACTCGTTGATGGCGTCGATGTACAGGTCCACCAGTTCGTCCGGCTTCATGCCCGCAGCTTCCACCTGCTGGCGGATATTCGGATCGCACAGAAGCGCGATCGCGACTTCGTCGAGCTGGATATATTTGCAGCCGGCCTTGGCGAGATCCGCAATCTCCTCGCGGAAGATGCGGTTGAGATCGGCGAAGAATTGCCGCACGTCGGTATAGGCCGAGGCCGCCGCATAATCGGTCGCCCGATAGAAATGCATGGTCGACGGCGCCGGCAGCGTGATCTTCGGCGTCAGCGCGGTGATCCCCTTGAGGAATTCGAACTCGTCGAGCGCCAGCGGCTTTGTGCGCATGAGCTTTCCATCCGCATAGGGCGCAGTGAAATCGACCTGATGGCCTTTGTCGTCGCGAAACTTGAACACCGCGGACTTGATGGCGAAGCCGTCGATCCGTTCGACGAACCTCCCCCAATAGGAGCCGCGCCGGAATTCGCCATCGTTGACGACCTTCAGTCCGACATCCTGCTGCATCTTCACGACGTCGCGAATGCACGCATCCTGGATCGTCGCGAAAGCCGCGTCATCGATCTTCCCGCTCATGTGATCGCGGAACGCCTGACGCAACGCCTGCGGCCGCAACAGGCTGCCGACGTGATCGGCGCGAAACGGAGGGCGGCCTTGCGGCAGGGTCGTCATTGGCGCATGCTCCCGGAACGAGGTTTGTTCTATAGGTCTATAGATGAAATCTAGATCGGCCGGACGCTCCGAGGCAAGCCCCGTCCGGCGCGCGGCGCCGCGGCGCGATCCGGCGCGGCGCGAGACGGCTCCCGAAGAGCCTCTCGATCGGCGCAAGCGCGCCACCCATCGCCGCGCCGGCGAGATCATCGAGGCGGCGGCGCGGGTCTTTGCCGAGCGCGGCTATCACGGCGCGACGACGCAGGACATCGCCGACGTGCTGAAAATCCGCCAGGCGAGCCTGTATTATTATTTCCCCTCCAAGGAGGTGGCGCTCGAGCTGGTCTGCATGCGCGGCGTCGAGGGCTTCTACGAGACCGAGAAGGCCATCGCCGAAGGCCCTGGCACCGCGACCGAACGGCTGTCGGGGCTGATCCGGGCGCACATTTCGCCGCTCCTCGACCGCGGCAATTTCATGAAGGTGTTCCTGGCCCAGCGCCAGTTTCTGCCCGCCGACAGCCGGCGCAGGGTGCGCAAGGTATCGCGCGGCATCGAGGCGCTTTTCGAAGACGTCCTCAGACAGGGCCAGCGCAGCGGCGAGTTTCGCGCCGATTTCGATCCGCGGATCGCCACCCTTTCGATCCTGGCACTCATGAACGGTTGCACGGCGTGGTATTCACGCGAGCAGGTTTCAATGGAGCGGATCGGCGGCGAATTCATTTCCCTGATCTTGCGCGGCGTCGGCGCACAGAAGACCTCGGCCAAAGCGGGGCGCTCTGCGCACAAAACACGCGGGAAACGTTCGAAAATTTCGATTGACCTATAGAATGCCCGTTGTTGAAATGAACGGATGAGAGAGCCGGTCCACCGGCCAGATCATGCGGAGAGGAAGCGCGATGGCACTGCCGTATTGCGGCATGATGCGCTCGTCACGAGCGGCTGTGGAGCCGTCATGACGCAGGCGGCGCCGCAATCTCCGCAATTTGCGATCCTGCGCGGCAAGACCGCTCCCGGTCTGATTGCCGAACATGCGCGGCAGAAGCCGGACGACGTCGCCTATCGCGCGAAGACACTCGGGCTTTATCGCGAACGGACCTGGCGCGATCATGCAGCAGCGGTCGGACGCTGCGCACGCGCCTTGCAGGCGCTCGGCCTGCAGAAGGGCGATCGCATCGCAATCATGGGCGACGCCTGCGAGGAATGGGTGGTGTGCGACATGGCTGCGCAGGCCACCGGCGCCATCGTTTACGGCATCTATCCGACGGCCTCGGTCTCCGAGGTCGAATTCCTGATGAAGGATGGCGGGGCGAAAATCTTCGTCGCCGAGGATCAGGAATATGTCGACAAGATCCTGCAGATCGCGGACCGGTTGCCCGACCTGAACTGGATCGTGGTGATCGACGATTCGGCGATGTTCGACTACAGCCACCCCAAGCTGATCGCGCTGTCGCAGATCGAGGCGAAGGTCACCGGCGACGACGAAGCGCAGATCGCCGCACTGGAAGCTATGACCGCCGCGCTGAAGCCGGAAGACCCCGCCTTCATCGTCTACACCTCGGGCACCACCGGAAACCCGAAGGGCGCGCTGATCTCGCACGGCAAGCATCTCGCCGGCACCTACACCATCGTCGATCATTATCCGACGCTGCGCGACAAGGATCACCGCACCGTCGTGTTTCTTCCGCTGTGTCACATCTTCGGACGCGACGTCGCGATCACGCTGCCGCTGATCTCCCGGCTCGTCCCGCATTACGGCGAGAGCGTCGACGATCTGATGGGCACCATGTTCGAGGTAGCGCCGACGGTGCTGTTCACGGTGCCGCGCTACATGCAGAAATTCGCCTCGCAGGTGCTGGTCAGTCTCAGCACCACCTCGCCGGCCAAGCGCGCCATCTATAACGCGGCGATGTCGCTCGGCCGCGCCGCGGCGCGCCGCCGCTGGGCCGGTGCATCGGGGCCTTCGACGGATGCCATGACAGCGATCGCCCGTACGGTGGCGTTCGGCCGCGTGCTCAACAAGCTCGGCCTCGACAAGCTCGAACTGGCGATCTCGGGCGCTGCGCCCTTGCCGCGCGAGACCGCGGCGCTCTGGCAGATCTGGGGCGTCAGCCTCGTGGAAGCCTATGGCCAGACCGAAACCGGCGGCGCCTTCATCAGCGGGCAGTCGGAGCGTTTTGCGAGGCCCGGCAATGTCGGCACCGTGGTGCAGGGCTGGCAGGTGCGGCTCGACGATGACGGCCAGATTCTCGTGAAAGGGCCGGACCAGTTCGAAGGCTACTGGAATCAACCCGAGGCCACGCGCCAGATCGTCGACAGCGAACAATGGCTGCACACCGGCGATGTCGGCGAATGGCAGGACGGCAATCTGCGGCTGATCGATCGCGCCCGCGATTTTCTGGTCACCGCCGGCGGCAAGACCATTTCTCCGTCCGCCATCGAGAGCACGCTGCGCGCGAGCCCCTATATCGGCGAAGCCATCGTGTTCGGACACGGCCGCAAATATCTCACCGCGCTGATCGAGATCGATTTCGACTCGGTCGCCGATTGGGCGCGCGCCAACAATGTCAGCTATACTGGCTTTACCTCTCTCGTTCAGAACGAGGCCGTGCAAGGCCTGATCAAGTCGGAGATCGACAAGGCGAACAACGAATTCGCCCGCGTCGAGCAGATCAAGGTCTTCCGCATTTTGCCGAAGGAGCTCGACCCGGAGCAGGATGGCGAGCCGGTGACGCCGACCCGCAAGGTCAAGCGCAATCTGATGTACGATCGGTTCAAGGAGCTGGTCGAGGGAATGTACGACGACAGCGAGGATCGCTTGCTTGCCGCAGGAGCCGGCGATGCGCTGCGCTAGTTCTTCTCCGCTCCCCCGCGAGCATCGCGGGCAAGTTTACGCAGCCCGCGTAAACTTGGCTGCGTGCGAGTGGCGGGGGAGGGAAATGAAGCGCCGCAAGTCGCGCGTTGAATGACAACAATCGAAGGGAGAACGCCAATGCTGAAACGGAGTTTGACGGGAGCCATCGCAGCTCTCGCCCTTGCACTGCCAGCCACAGCGCAGGAGACCTACACGATCGGCCTGACCGGCGCGATGACCGGGCCCGCCGCCGGCACGCTCGGACCGGCGGTCGAAGGCCTGCGCCTCTATATCGATCAGCTGAACGCCAAGGGCGGCATCGATGGCCGCAAGGTGAACCTGATCCTGCAGGACGATTCCGCCGAAGCGTCCAAGGCTGCAGCCAATGTGAAGCGGCTCGTCGCGCAGGACAATGTGCCGGTGCTGGTCAACGCAAGCCTGTCGTCGACCTACGCGCCGATGCTCGCGGAAACAAGGCGCGCCGGCGTGCCCGTGCTGTTCATGGGCGCGGTCTGCCCGAAGGAAGTGCTGCCGCCGAACGCCGATCCGCTGCAATTCTGCTCGACCGGCTTCGCGCAGACCTATGACAGCCGCGCCGCGCTCGAATATGTGAAGTCCGTGGCGAAGGGGCCGGTCAATGTCGGTTACGCCGCCATGGCCATTCCGGTCTCGCGTTCGGAGATCGATTTCGCGGCAAGCGAAGCCGAGAAGATGGGCTTCAAGACCGTCGCCAAGGAAGTGATCCCGCCGCCGACGCCGGACTACACGCCCTTCGCAACCAAGATCAAGGATGCCGGCGCGAACTGGGCCTTCTCCTGGGCGCCGTGGGTGACAGAGATCCGCACCTTCGAGGCGCTGCGCCGCCTCGGCTGGGACGGGCAGTTTCTCACCATCGCGCATCTTGAAGCCGAAGGTGAATTGCCGCGCGTGAAGGACCCGAAATTCTATGTGATGGGTGCGAACTCGTTCTATGCCGACGGCCTGCCGATCCATAAGGAGATCGAGGCCGCGGCGAAGTCCGGCGGCGCGAAATATCCGGCCAACCAGATGACCGAAGGCTGGCTCGGCGGCCTCGCGCTCGAAGCCGCGCTGCGCAAGGCCGGCTGGCCGGCGACCAAGGAAAAGATCGCCGCGGCGATGTCCGATCTGAAGGTCGACACCAAGGGCCTGCGCGGCGTGCCGATGGTGTGGACCAAGGACAATCACTTCCGCACCCAGCAGGCCTATCGCGTCTATCACTGGGACGGCAACAAGATCAGCGTCCTGCAGGACTGGAAGGTCTACGACGTCGGAAAGTGAGTGCGTCACGAACGCATCGGCCCCATGCTCCGTTCGCCCCCGCGAAAGCGGGGGCCAGAGTCAAGCAACAGAAATCCGATCACTGGCACTGGGTCCCCGCTTTTCCGCGGGGACGAGCGGAGTGAGTGGAGTCGCGACAAACGTTTTGTCAGTTTGAAAGTTCGGCCTTGCAGCTCCTCGTCAATATCCTCTTCCTGTCCTCCATCTACGCGCTGATCGCCTGCGGCTATGTGCTGATCTATCGCGTCAGCCGCGTGCTCAATCTCGCCCATGGCGAATTGATGATGGTCGGGTCGTATCTGCTCCTGACCACGGCCTGGATGTTCGCCGGCTCGCCGGTGACGGCGATCGCATCGGCGATCGTGCTGAGTCTCACCGTCGGCGTCCTGGTTTACGTCTTCCTGATGCGCAAGATGACCGGCGAAATGGTGCTCGCGGCGGTCCTCACCACCGTTGCGCTCGGCATTCTCCTCCGCGGCCTGATGGTGCTGATCTGGTCGGCGCAGCAACAATATCCGGCACAGGCGCTCGGCTTCTCCAATCCCGCTCTGGCGCTGCCGGGCGGCGCGCGCATCTCGCTGTTTGCAGCCATCCTGATCGGCGTCACCATCGTGACTTACGCCGCGCTGTTCACCTTCCTCCGGTTCGGCGCCTGGGGCGTGCGGATGCGCGCGGCGGGACAGAATCCGCTCCTTGCCGCGCAGCGCGGCATCAACCTGCACGCCATCTATGCGCTGGCCTGGGGCCTTTCGACGCTCACCGGCGCCCTCGCCGGCATGCTGATCTCGCTGGATTCCGGACTGACCGGCTCCATGGTCATCATCGGGCTGAAAGCCTTCCCCGCCGCGCTCGTGGGCGGCCTCGACTCGCTGGTCGGCGCCATTGTCGGCGCGCTGATCATCGGTATCTGCGAGGTGCTGGCGATCCAGTATATCGATCCGCTGCTGTCCGACGTGATCCCGTTCATCGTGCTGATCGCCTTCCTGATCGTGCGGCCGTGGGGCCTGTTCGGTACGCGCGAGGAGCTCGACCGTGTCTAATCAGCCGCGCGCCTCGGGCTATTTTCGTACCTCCTATGCGCAGGACTTCGCCCTGCTGCAGACCCGCATGCAGCGCGTCAGCGCCGTGCTGTTCGGCATTGTGCTGATCGGCTTTCCGCTGATCGCGTCCGCCTTCTACACCGACCTCGCGACCCAGGTGCTGCTCGCCTCGATCGGGTCGCTGTCGCTGATGCTGCTGACCGGTTATGCCGGGCTGATCTCGCTCGGCCATGCCGGGCTTCTTTGCGCAGGCGCCTTCACCGCCGGCATCCTGTTCAAGGAATTCGGCACGCCGATCTGGCTGACGCTGCCGGCCGCGGCAATCGTCGGCGCGCTGCTCGGCGTCATCTTCGGACTGCCGTCGCTGCGGCTGCGCGGGCTTTACCTCGCGGTCTCGACGCTCGCGCTGCATTTCGTCGTGGTCTATCTCGGCGGCGAATACGAAACCAAGCGCGGTCACTCCACCGGCATCACGATCGACGCACCGATCGTATTCGGTTACGAACTCTACGGTGGCGCGACCTGGTATTACGTGATGCTGGTCTTCGCCGCGCTCACCCTCTTCCTGTGCATCAACCTCATGCGCACCCGCGTCGGCCGGGCCTGGCGCGCGATCCATGCGCACGAGACCGTCGCCGAGGCGCTCGGCATCAATGTCGCGGCCTACAAGCTGCTCGCCTTCGTGATCTCCTCGGCGATCGCGGCGGTCGCCGGCGCGCTGTTTGCCTATTACCGCAGCTTCGTCTCGGTCGAGGCCTTCTCGCTGTTCCTCACCATCCAGTATGTCGCGATGGTGATCATCGGCGGCATGGGCTCGCTGCTCGGCGCCATACTCGGGGCGGCCTTCGTCACGGTCTTCCCCTATGTCATCGAGGGCGTGCTCTTGAAGCTGCCGAATGCGCAGGCCTATGCGGGGCAGTTATTCGCGGTCAATTATGCGGGCTTCGGCCTTGTGATGATCCTGTTCCTCGTTTTCGAGCCGCTCGGCCTTGTCGGCATCTGGCACCGGATCCAGACCTATTTCCTGCTCTGGCCGTTCAAGCATCGGCCGGTCGCCGGAGCGCGCAAATGAACGAGGCGACCCACCAAGCGAAAGCGGATGACGTGCTGCTCACCGCCGAAAAGCTCGCCGTGGTCTATCACCACGCCATCACCGCCATTCAGGGCGTGTCGCTCACCGTGCGCGATGGCCAGATCGTCGCGATCCTCGGCACCAACGGCGCCGGCAAGTCGACGACCTTGCGCGCGCTTTCGGGCTTTCTCGGCATCGACAATGCGCGGGTGACGGAAGGCTCCATCACCTTCCGCGGCCAGCGCATCGAGAACAGGCCGCCGAACGAACTGACGCGGCTCGGCATCGCGCTCGTGCCCGAACGCGAGAAGGTGTTTCCCAATCTCACCGTCGCCGACAATCTCGCCGCGCCCTTCGCGCCGGCCATGTCGAAGGCCGAGCGCAAGCGCCGGGAGGACGAGGTCTACCATTTCTTCCCGCGCCTTGCGGATCTGCGCGCGCGCATCGGCGGGCTTCTGTCCGGGGGCGAGCGGCAGATGCTGGCGCTCGCCTCGGGCCTGATGTGCAAGCCGCAGCTTCTCCTCGTCGACGAACTCTCGCTCGGCCTCGCGCCGGTCATCGTCGAGGATCTGATGGGCAAGCTCGTGCAGATCAGGAACGACCTGAAGATCACCATCGTCATCGTCGAGCAGAGCGCGGCGGTCGCGCTCGCCATCGCCGATTACGGCTATGTGCTGGAAAACTGCCGCGTCGTGCTTGACGGTGATGCTCACAAGCTGAAATCGCACGGCGACATCCAGGAATTCTATCTCGGTCAGGCCGGCGGCGCCGAGCGCCGGAGCTACCGCGACGTGAAGCAATATCGCCGCTCGCGGAGGTGGTATGGCTGAACTTGCGATCGACAATCTGACGCTGCGCTTCGGCGGTCTCGTGGTGCTGGACGGCGTCTCCTTCTCGGTCGAGAAGGGCGAACTCCTCGCGCTGATCGGCCCGAACGGCGCCGGCAAGACGAGCGTCTTCAACTGCATCAGCGGCCTTTATCCGGGCGAGGGCAATATCTCGTTCCGCGGGCAATCGCTCATCGGCAGGAAGCCGCACGATATCGCCGCGCTCGGCGTCGCGCGCACCTTCCAGCACGGCGAACTCTTTCCGCAGATGAGCGTCGTCGACAATCTGCTCACCGGCCGCCATCCGCGCATCAGGGGCAGCGTGTTCGCCGAGATGCTGTTCCTGCCGTCGGTGCGCGCCGAGGAAATGCGCCAGCGCGAGGCGGTGGAGCGGATCATCGAATTCGTCGAGCTCGAACGCTATCGCCACACACCGGTCGGCGGCCTGCCGTTCGGCACCCAGAAGATCATCGGCTTCGCGCGTGCGCTCGCGAACGAGCCGGCCATTCTCCTCCTCGACGAGCCCTCCGCCGGCCTCAACCGGGAGGAGCGCGAGGACCTTGCGCGCTTCATCCTGCGCATCAAGCATCAGCTCGGCATTGCCATGATCTGGATCGAACATGATATGCAGATGGTCGCCGACCTCGCCGACCGCATTCATGTGCTCGATTACGGGCGCACGCTGGCGAGCGGTCCGGCGAGCGAAGTGCTGAAGGATGAAAAGGTCATCGCCGCGTATCTGGGAACGGGAACGCATTGATTCTGGTTTGACTGGAGCGCCGCCGCGCTCTCCTTTCGTCCCCGCGAACCATCTCGCCTCCGCGCTCTTTCTTTATCCCTCCCCCCGCGAAGCGGTGGGGAGGGTCGATCGACTGAGCGCAGCGAAGGAGATCGGGGTGGGGGGCGATTGCATCCGCGCGATCGCGTCATCGTTGGGTGCGAAGACTCCCCCCACCCGACCGCCGTCGCTTCGCTCTGGCGGCCACCCTCCCCACCGCTTCGCGGGGGGAGGGATAAAAGCAGCGAGTCATTCCGGGGTCCGTGCCTTGCGGGCGCGCGCCGGAATGACGGCGCTCCTCGCAGCGCTCCTCCTCGCCCTCGCCTCCCCCGCGCTCGCGCAATCCCCCGATCCCGATCCGCGTGCCTTCCGCGCCTTCATCGAAACGCTGCGCCCGCTCGCCGAGCAAAACGGCGTCGCGCGCGGCACCTTCGACCGTGCATTAGGCGACATCGCCTACGACCCCGAGGTCGCGCGTCTCTCGCGCCGCCAGCCCGAATATGGCCGACCGGTCGGCGATTATCTCAATTCACTCGTCGCGCGCCCGCGCATCGATGGCGGCATCAGGCGCATCGGCGAATGGCGCGGCCTTCTCGATTCCATCGAGCATAATTTCGGCGTGCCGCGCGACGTCATCGTCGCGATCTGGGGCATCGAGACCAATTTCGGCGCGAACCAGGGCGGCAAGCGCGTCATCCCCTCGCTCGCGACGCTTGCCTTCCACAATTACAAGGGCGACTTCGCGCGCGATGAACTCATCACCGCGCTCCGCATTCTGCAGGACGGCCATATCCCGCCCGAACGCATGATCGGCTCATGGGCCGGCGCGATGGGGCAGCCGCAATTCATTCCGTCGAGCTTCATGCGCTGGGCGGTGGATTTTTCCGGCGACGGCAAGCGCGATCT
>NZ_DATMRX010000175.1:0-2936 GCF_035565855.1 Pseudorhodoplanes sp. | reverse complement strand
CCGCCTGATCTCAAGGCCATCGTGGAAAATGCCTGCGCGGCCTGCAACACCGTCAGCGAAGCCTGGTGCCAGAAAAACAACGCGGAGGCGCTCGAAGACCTCGTCAAGAACCAGGGCGTGATCGCGCAGCCCTTGCCGGATTCCGTGGTCAAGGCGCTCCGGGTCGCGACCGACAAGGTTCTGGCAGAGGCGGTCGCGAAGGATCCCGTGACCAGGAAGGTCCACGAATCCTACATGGCCTACAAGAGCAAGTACGATAACTGGGCCGACCTCAGCGAGACCGTCTACCACACCAAGATCAGGAAGGCCTGATTGCAATCCATCGAAAAGCTGGCCGGCGGGATCGATGCATTCACCGATCTTGTCGGCCGCCTGACCTCGTGGCTGTCGCTTGGCATCGCGCTGGTCATGGGCGCCAACGTGCTCCTGCGCTACGCCTTCTCCTACGGCTTCATATGGGCGCAGGAGCTGGAGTGGCACATCTTCGTGCCGATCTGCCTGTTCGGCATGTCCTACGCACTGCAGCACAAGGAGCATGTGCGCGTCGACGTGGTGTTTCAGTATTTTTCCGAGCGCAACAAGCATCGCGTCGACATCGTCGCCGCCTTTATCTCGATGACCTTCTGCGTCATCGTGATCTGGCTCTCGATCCCTTACGTCTACCAGTCCTGGTCGATCGGTGAGGGCACCGCCAATCCCGGCGGGATCGAGTATCGCTACATCATCAAGTCGCTGATCCCGATTGGCTTCGCAATCATGTTCATGCAGTCGCTCTCCGAGGCGATCAAAAGCTATCTCGCGATGCGGAGAGCGTGATGCCCTACGTCGAGATTCTCGCCATCTGCATGCTGGCGTCGTTCTTTGTGCTGCTGATGGCCGGCATACCGGTCGGGCTCACACTTGCGACCAGCGGTCTCGTGTTCGGCTATCTCGGGTTCGGCAGCCTGCTGTTCAACCTCTTGCCCGGCCGCATCTTCGGCGTGGTCACCAACCAGACGCTGCTGGCGATTCCGCTTTTCGTCTTCATGGGCATGATGCTCGAAAAGTCGAAGCTCGCCGAAGACCTGATGGACGTCATCGGCCATCTGTCGGGCTCGCTGCGTGGAGGGCTCGGCATCGGCATCGTCTTCGTTGGGGTGCTGCTCGGCGCCACCACGGGCATCGTCGGGGCGACGGTGGTGACGCTCGGGCTCCTGACATTGCCCGGCATGATCCGCCGCGGCTACGATAAGGGTCTCGCCTGTGGCGTGATTTGCGCATCGGGCACCCTCGGCCAGATCATCCCGCCGAGCCTGATCCTGATCCTGCTCGCCGATATTCTGAACCTCTCGGTCGGCACCCTGTTCGCCGCGGCGATGATCCCCGGATTGATGCTGGCCGGAATCTACGTCGTCTACATTCTGATCCTTGGCATCATTCGGCCCGACAGCGTGCCGGCCTTCTCCGCGGAGGAGCGCGCATCGCTCTCGCGCGGCGATCTGATGCAGAAGCTGTTCAAGGTCGTGGCGCCGCCGGTCGGGCTTGTCGCCGCCGTGCTCGGCTCGATCATCGCCGGCATTGCGGCGCCCTCGGAAGCGGCTTCGATGGGCGCGCTCGGCTCGATCGCGGTCGCAGCGATCGGCGGGCGCCTGTCATGGAGCGTGCTCCGCGACACCGCCCAGGCCACCACCAAGATCACCGCGATGATGATGTTCATTCTCATCTGCGCACAGGCCTTCGCGCTCGCATTCCGCGGACTGCAGGGCGAGAAGATCGTTCACGACCTCTTCGCCTTCCTGCCGGGCGGCATCAGCTTCGACATCTGGTTCCTGATGCTGATCATCTTCATCCTCGGCTTCTTCATCGAATGGATCGAGATTTCCTACATTGCGGTGCCGCTGTTCCTGCCGGTCTTTCTGCAGGCCAATGTCGACATGGTGTGGCTCGCGATCCTGATCTGCGTGAACCTGCAGACCTCGTTCCTGACGCCGCCGTTCGGATGGGCCTTGTTCTTCCTGCGCGGGGTCGCTCCGCCGGAGGTCACGACCGGTGACATCTATCGCGGCGTCGTGCCGTTCATCATCATGCAGCTTGTTGCGCTGGCGCTGGTGTTTTTCTACCCCGCGCTCGCGACCTGGCTGCCGACCGCGATAGGCTGGTGAGCCCGTACGTGCCGCGATAGACTTCGCGTGATGAGGGGCGGCGCGAAGACACATGTGACGTTGCGTCCTCGGCATCAGCGACTGAGGACACCGTGCCGAACATCACCCGCCGGGATTTTCTCGATGGCTGCGCACTGGCGATCGGGGCAGGACTGACGCCGCTCGCGCAGCTTGCCCGGGCGCAATCATCGCCATATCCGCCGGCACTGTCCGGGCTGCGCGGCCATCATGTCGGGTCGTTCGAGGTCGCGCACGCCATGCGCGACGGCGAATTGCCGGATTTTTCGGGGCGCCCGGTGTCCGAAGACTACGATCTCGTCGTGGTCGGAGCCGGCATCAGCGGGCTTGCCGCGGCGTATTTCTTTCGCAAGCGCCATCCGCAGGCGCGCATTCTCATCCTCGACAATCACGAAGATTTCGGCGGGCACGCCAAGCGCAACGAATTCATGGTCGATGGCCGGTTGATCCTCGGTTACGGCGGCAGCGAGTCGCTGCAATCGCCGAAGGCATTGTGGAGCAAGGTTGCGTCCGGCTTGCTGAAGGAGCTCGGCGTTGACATCCGGCGCTTCGAAACGGCGTTCGAGCGCAAGCTCTATCCATCGCTCGGGCTGTCGCGCGGCGTCTTCTTCCCGCGCGAGACGTTCGGCCGCGATGCGCTGGTCAGCGGCGACCCGACGCATACCGCTGCCGACGATCTCGGTCCCGGTCTTCTGAATGCGAAGCCGATCGCCGCATTTGTGTCCGGATTTCCACTGAGCGACTCCGACAAGGCGCAGATCCTTGCGCTCTACGATG
>NZ_DATMRX010000174.1:0-7237 GCF_035565855.1 Pseudorhodoplanes sp. | reverse complement strand
ACGCAAGTCACTGGCGAGCGCTGCAAGCGGGGTCAGGATTCCAGGCTGGTATTGCGCAAGACCGTTAAAGAGGAGCGCGGTCGGCTTGACGACGACGGATTGAGCGGCGGCAGGGGTCGCGATCAACGCCGCGGCGAGGGCGAGTGCGAATTTCATGTACGCTTTACTCGTTACGCAATGCGGTTGGTTTAAGGCGAAGCCGTAAACCCAAAATTACCTACGACACGTTTGGCTAATATGGGCCTAACGCACACTCCACCCATTGATACCGGTCGTGTGCTTCGGATCGCCGATCTGGATTTTTTGGTGAAGGAATTGCGGCAGCGGCGCGGTTATGCCCAACTTTGAGGGAGGAACTAAAGTGCGCTCGCGATCCGTCCCGGACTCATTCAGCGCGTGTGTTGCACGAGCGCCGCATCCGGTCCGGCGGCTCGGACGCCCTTTTCGACCACGCGCCGCTTGACGCGGTTCCGACGCCTGTTAAGACTTGTTCCCGTTCCAGACTGCTGAAAACGGCGAGATTTCGGTTCCGGAGGGAGCGGGTCGGCCGGTTTCGGGCCAAGAACACTGCGATTTCAAGCCCGGGAGGACCTCATGGCATCCGTCACGATGACCGTGAATGGCAAACAGACCAGCGCCGATGTCGACGAGCGCACCTTGCTGGTGCAATTCCTGCGCGAGAATCTGAGGCTGACCGGCACCCATGTGGGCTGCGACACCTCGCAATGCGGCGCCTGCGTCGTCCATGTCGACGGCGTCGCTCGCAAGAGCTGCACGACCTTCGCCTGGCAGGTCGATGGCTGCAAGATTACCACGATCGAAGGCGTGGCCAATGGATCGCAGTTGCATCCGATGCAGGAGGCCTTCCGCGAACATCACGGTCTGCAATGCGGCTTCTGCACGCCGGGAATGATCATGGCCGCGATCGACATGGTCAATCGCAAGGGCCACGACCTCGACGACAAGACGATTCGTCACGAACTCGACGGCAATCTGTGCCGTTGCACCGGCTACCATAACATCGTGAAGGCGATCGCTGCCGGCGCGAAGGCGATGAAGAAGTAACGAAACGAACTCGCCGACAATTCGGGAAGGAGTCTGCCATGACTGCCACCGGAATTGGCGCTCCCGTGCGCCGCAAGGAAGATCAGCGTTTCATCACCGGCAAGGGTCACTACACCGACGATCACGCGAGGCCGGGACAGGTCTACGCCTATTTCCTCCGCTCGCCGCATGCCCATGCGCGGATCAGGAAGATCGACACCACGCAGGCGCAGAGCATGCCCGGCGTCGTCGCGATCTGGACCGGACAGGAATTCGCCGCCGACAAGCTCGGGCCGCTGATCTGCGGCTGGATGATCAATTCCAAGGACGGCTCGCCGATGAAGATGGCGCCGCATCCGGCGCTCGCGGCCGGCAAGGTCAGCCATGTCGGCGATGCCTATGCGGTGGTGATCGCCGAGACACTGGCGCAGGCAAAGGACGCCGCCGAGAAGGTCGTGACCGATTTCGAGGTGCTGCCGGCGGTGATCGATCCCGCGCAGGCGCAGGCGCAGGGCGCGCCACAGATTCACGAGGTTGCGCCGAACAACACCATCTACAACTGGCATATCGGCGATCCGGCCGCGAATGACGCGGCGATGAAGAAGGCCAGGCACATCACCCGGCTCGACTTCATCAATAACCGCCTGGTGCCGAACGCGCTCGAGCCGCGCTCGGCGCTCGCCGAATTCGATCCCGGCTCGGAGCATTTTACGCTCTGGACCACCAGCCAGAACCCGCATGTCGCGCGGCTCGTGATCTCTGCCTTTATCGGCGTTGCACCCGAGCACAAGCTGCGTGTCATCGCGCCGGATGTCGGCGGCGGCTTCGGGTCGAAGATCTTCATCTATCCGGAAGAGGTGGTCTGCCTGTGGGCCGCCAAGAAGGTGGCGCGTCCGGTGAAATGGACCGCGGACCGTTCGGAGGCGTTCATCACCGATGCGCATGGCCGCGACCATGTCACTCATGCCGAGCTCGGTTTCGACGAGAACAACAAGATCGTCGGCATGCGGGTCAAGACCATCGCCAATCTCGGCGCCTATATGTCGACCTTCTCCTCGGCGGTGCCGACCTATCTCTACGCGACGCTGCTGTCGGGGCAGTACGACATCCCCTCGATCTATTGCGAGGTGGATTCGGTCTACACCAACACGGTGCCGGTCGATGCCTATCGCGGGGCAGGGCGGCCGGAAGCGACCTTCGTGGTCGAACGCCTGATCGAAGTCTCCGCGCGCGAACTCGGCGTCGATCCGGCGGAGCTGCGCCGGAAGAATTTCGTTCGCAATTTCCCGTACCAGACCGTCGTCGCCTCTCTCTATGACGCGGGCGATTACGATGCCTCCCTCGCCAAGGCGATGGAGATCCACGACGTGAAGGGCTTCAAGCAGCGCAAGCGCGAGAGCGCAAAACGCGGCAAGCTCCGCGGCATCGGCTATTCGACCTATATCGAAGCCTGCGGGATCGCGCCGTCCGCGGTGGTCGGATCGCTCGGCGCAGGCGTCGGCTTGTGGGAATCCGCCGAAGTGCGGGTGAATCCGACGGGTTCGGTGGAAATCCTGACCGGCTGCCATCAGCACGGCCAGGGACATGAGACCACCTTCGCGCAACTCGTGTCCGACCGGCTCGGCATCCCGATCGACAACGTCACGGTGGTGCATGGCGACACCGACAAGGTGCAGTTCGGCATGGGCACTTACGGCTCGCGCTCCGGCGCCGTCGGCATGTCGGCGATCGTCAAGGCGCTCGACAAGGTTGAGGCCAAGGCGAAGAAGATCGCTGCGCATCTGCTCGAAGCCGCCGAAGGCGACATCGAGTTCAAGGACGGCAAGTTCTCGGTGGCGGGCACCGACAAGTCGATCGGCTTCGGCGATCTCGCGCTGCAGGCTTATGTCGGCCACAAATTCCCGACGAGCGAGATCGAGCCGGGCCTGAAGGAAGGCGCGTTCTACGATCCGACCAATTTCACCTTTCCGGCGGGTTGCCACATCTGCGAACTCGAGGTCGATCCGGACACCGGCGCGGTGACGATCGACAAATGGACCGCGGTGGACGATTTCGGCACGGTCATCAATCCGATGATCGTGGAAGGGCAGGTGCACGGCGGCATCGCCCAGGGCGTCGGTCAGGCGCTGCTGGAGCATGCGGTCTATGACAAGGACGGTCAGCTCATGTCCGGCTCGTTCATGGATTACGCCATGCCGCGTGCCTGGAATTTCCCGACTTTCAAGGTCGACGTGACCAAGACCGAATGCCCGTCGAACCCGCTCGGCATCAAGGGATGCGGAGAGGCGGGCGCGATCGCCGCACCCGCCGCGGTCATGAACGCCATCACCAATGCCATTGGCACCGAACAGATCGACATGCCGGCGACGCCGGCCGCGGTCTGGCGCGCGCTGAAGCAATCGGCGCCTGCGCGCGCCGCCTGATTTCGAAAGGACCAAGACAATGTACGCATTCAAATTCGAGCGTCCGACCACGGTGAAACAGGCGGTGGCGCTGCTCACCGGCAACGAGGACGCAAAGGCTCTCGCCGGCGGCCATTCGCTGATCCCGGTGATGAAGCAGCGGCTCGCGGCGCCGAAGCTGCTCGTCGATCTGTCGAAGATCGAAGGGCTCAGCGGCATCGAGGTGACGCCGCGCACCGTCACCATCAAGGCCATGACCAAGCATCGCGACGTCGCGAATTCGAAGGAATTGCTGGAGGTGATGCCCGCACTCGCCAGCGTCCCGGATTCGATCGGCGATCCGCATGTACGCGGCACCGGCACCATCGGCGGCTCGGTCGCCAACAACGATCCGAACGCCGATTATCCGGCGGCCTGCCTCGGTCTCGGCGCGACCATCGTCACCAACAAGCGCAAGATCGCGGCCGACGATTACTTCAAGGGGATGTTCGAAACTGCGCTCGAGCCGGACGAGATCATCACCGAGATCGCCTTCCCGATCGTGAAGAAGGCCGCGTACGTGAAGTTCAAGCATCCGGCTTCGGGCTTCGCGCTGGTCGGCGTGTTCGTGTCGAAGCGCTCGTCGGAAATCCGTGTCGCCGCGACCGGTGCCGGATCGAATGGCGTGTTCCGCATCCCGCAATTCGAGGAGGCGCTCAAGAAGCGCTTCGCGCCGAAGTCGCTCGAAGGCATCACGCTGTCGCCGGACGGCATGAACTCCGACATTCACGGTTCGGCGGAATATCGTGCGCACCTCGTCGGCGTGATGGCGCGCCGCGCGGTGGCTGCGGCGAACGAGCGCGGCGGCGAGGACGAGTAGGGCGCTCGTCCGACGACGATCTCTTCACAGTCACGAAAACGGTCATGCCCGGCCTTGTGCCGGGCATCCACGTTTTAGGACGGCGAGAACAAAAGACATGGATGGCCGGGACAAGCCCGGCCATGACGGGTGACCGGATTCAGGACGAGGCGAGGGCTTCGTCAGAGGGCGCCGGCTCCAGCTCCGCCAGCAGGCTTCGCAGGTTCAGCGGCTCGGTCTTCATCTGGATTCCGCCATCCGCGTCGCGCGGCCATTCCTCGCGCGGGCGATCCCAGTAAAGCTCAACGCCGTTGTCGTCGAAGTCGCGCAGATACAGCGCCTCGCTGACGCCATGGTCGCTCGCGCCGTCGAGCTGGATGCCCGCCTTGATCAGCCGGCGCAGCGCATCGGCGAGGAGCCGTCGCGTGGGGTACAGGATCGCGATGTGGTAGAGACCGGTGGTGCCCGGCGCGGGCGGCTGGCCGCCGCGGCTCTCCCAGGTGTTGAGCGCGATGTGATGATGATAGCCGCCGGCCGACATGAACACGGCGCCGGGGCGGCGATAGGTCTCCTCGAAGCCCAGCACATCCCGGTAGAACGGCACGGCACGGTCGAGATTGGCGACCTTCAGATGCACGTGGCCGATCCGGACGCCCGGATCGATCGGGTGGGCGGGCGTGTCGGACATGGCTGCTTCCTCGGCTGTGGCGTTCACGGTGCGTGGAACCGCGCTATATGTAGGCTGGACGTTGCGCCGGGCAAGCTGGCATATCCGGGCATTCCGGCGCCCCGGAACGACACGTTTTGAAAAGGTTTGCAGGTGACCAAAGCCACGCCAGTCGCCGTTCCGGCCTCCATCGACGACACGCTGAAACTGCTGACGGCCGGGGATTATGTCGGCGACCGGTCGCTCGCGACGGTGCTTTTTCTGGCGCTGAAAATGGGTCGGCCGCTGTTCCTGGAAGGCGAGGCGGGCGTCGGCAAGACCGAGATCGCCAAGGTGCTGAGCGAGACGCTGGGCCGCAAGCTGATCCGTCTGCAATGCTACGAAGGGCTCGACGTTTCGGCCGCTGTCTATGAATGGAATTATGCCGCGCAGATGATCGCGATCCGGCTGGGCGAGGCCGAGGGCAACACCGACCGCGGGCGGCTGGAGGACGACGTGTTCTCCGAACGCTTCCTGATCAAGCGGCCGCTGTTGCAGGCACTCGAACCCGACACCGCCGGCGCACCCGTTCTGCTGATCGACGAACTCGACCGCACCGACGAGGCTTTCGAAGCCTTCCTGCTCGAAGTGCTGGCCGACTATCAGGTCACCATCCCCGAACTCGGCACGGTGAAGGCGCCGCATCCTCCGATCGTCATCATCACGTCGAACCGTACCCGCGAAATCCACGACGCGCTGAAGCGCCGCTGTCTCTATCACTGGGTCGGCTATCCGGATGCCGAACGCGAGCTTGCAATCGTGCGCACCAAGGTGCCGGGGATCGCCGAGAAGCTGTCGGCGGAGATCGTCCATTTCGTGCAGCGCCTGCGCAAGATGGATTTGTTCAAGGCGCCGGGCGTTGCCGAGACGCTGGATTTCGCAACCGCCTTGTCGGAGCTCGATGTGGTGGCGCTCGATCCTGCGACGGTGTCGGATACGCTCGGCGTGCTGCTGAAGTATCAGGACGATATCGCGCGGCTCGACGGCACCAAGGTGAAGGAATTGCTGGACGACGTGCGCGCGCAGATGAAGGCGGCGGAGTAAGCGGTAATGACGGGTCGAGAGACCTAAAATGGAAGCCCAGGGCCGGCTCGCCGAGAACATCGTCTATTTCGCGCGCGCATTGCGCACGGCCGGCATTCCCGTCGGTCCCGGCTCGGTGATGGATGCGCTTGAGGCTCTGCGCGTCGCCGGCATCTCGAACCGGCAAGACTTCTACTGGACGCTGCACGCCGTGTTCGTGAAACGGCACGAGCACACGATCCTGTTCGATCAGGCGTTCCAGATCTTCTTCCGCAAGCGCGCCTATTTCGATCAGCTGATGGCGATGATGCTGCCGCAGGTGGTGCCGCAGAAGGACAATGCGCCACCGCCTCCGGCTGCGAAGCGCGTGCTCGACGCAATGTTCAAGAGCCAGCAGAAACCTCAGGAAGAGAAGAAGAAAGAGGTCGAGCTCGATGCGCGGCTGACGGTGTCCGACCGCGAGGTGCTGGAAAAGAAGGATTTCGCGCAGATGTCGGCCGCCGAGATCGCCGAGGCGAAACAGGCGATCGCCAAGCTGGTGCTGCCGCTCGACGAGGTGAAGACGCGGCGCCTTCGGCCGTCGCTCCACGGTCACATGATCGACCTGCGCCGTACGCTGCGCTCCAGCATGAAGGCGGGGGGCGCGGTGATCGACCTGAAATATCTCGGGCCGAAGACGCGCCAGCCGCCGATTGTGGCGCTGCTCGATATCTCGGGCTCGATGAGTCAATACACGCGGCTGTTCCTGCATTTTCTCCATGCGGTGACGGACAATCGCAAGCGCGTGTCGACCTTCCTGTTCGGGACGCGGCTCACCAATGTCACCCGTGCGCTGAAGCAGAAGGATCCCGACGAGGCGCTGGCCGCCTGTTCCGGTGGGGTGCTGGACTGGTCGGGCGGCACGCGCATTGCGCCGTCGCTCGCCGCGTTCAACCGGCAATGGAGCCGGCGCGTGCTGGGGCAGGGCGCGGTGGTGCTTCTGATCACTGACGGGCTCGAGCGCGAGCCCGGCAGTCAGCTTGGTTTCGAGATGGACCGGTTGCACCGCTCCTGCCGGCGGCTGATCTGGCTCAACCCGCTGCTGCGGTTCGATGGCTTCGAGGCCAAGGCGAGCGGCATCAGGACCATGTTGCCGCATGTTGACGAATTGCGGCCGATCCACAATCTCAATGCGATGAAGGATCTGTGCCGCGCGCTGTCGGCCGATGGAGACGGCAAGGCCGA
>NZ_DATMRX010000173.1:0-7279 GCF_035565855.1 Pseudorhodoplanes sp. | reverse complement strand
ACCGCCACGAAGGCGTGCGCGCCTTCAACGAGAAGCGCAAGCCGCGCTTTCAGGGCCGCTGATTTCAGGTGTTTGCCGGTCAACGCTGCGGTTGAACCGGCAAGCTCCGGCACTACAATCGACGCCAGCAATGCCGAACGGCATCGGCCGCGGAACACCGTAAGAAAACAATGCGGGACCGCGAAATCAAAAAGGGAGGATACGCATGACCTTCACCAGACGCGGCGCGCTGTTCACGCTGGCGCTGTCGGGACCGCTGCTCGCGGCCGGAATCGCTGCGGCGCAAGGCTCCGACTGGCCGAACCGCGCCATCACCCTCGTCGCGCCCTATCCGCCCGGCGCCTCGACCGATTTCATTGCGCGCATTATCCGCGATCCGCTCGAGGAACAGCTCAAGGTTCCTGTCGTCGTTGAAAACAAGCCCGGCGCCGGCGGCACGACGGGGGCGGCGCTAGTCGCGAAAGCGGCGCCGGACGGTTACACCTTCCTCGTGACCGTCAACGCGCCGGTCACGATGAATGCCTTCATGCAGAAGAATTTCCCGTTCGATCCGATGAAGTCGTTCACGCCGGTGATCAAGGTCGCCGATGTGGCGATGACGCTCGCGGTCAACGCCAAGCTGCCGATCAACACCGTTCAGGACCTGATCGATTACGCCAAGAAAAACCCGGATCAGAAAATGAGCTTCGGCAGCGCCGGCGTCGGCTCTGCTCATCACATCGCCGGCGAATTGCTGAAGCAGAAGACCGGCCTCAACATGGTCCACGTGCCCTACAAGGGCGGCGGCCCGGCGATCCAGGATCTCGTTGCCGGGCACATTCCGATCAGCTTCGGCACGACGCCCGCGGTAATGCCGCAGGCGCAGGCCGGCACGATCCGCATCATCGCGCTCGCCGAAGTGAAGCGCTCGCCCGATCTGCCGGGCGTGCCGACGATTTCCGAAACGATACCCGGCGTCGATACCTTCACCTGGGTCGGCATCTTCGCCCCGCTCGGCACGCCGAAACCGATCGTCGACCGCGTCAACGCGATCGTCGCCGAAACGATCAAGAAGCCGGACGTGATCGCCAAGCTGAAGACGCAAGGCGCGACCGCCGCCGGCGGATCGCCCGAAGAATTGCAGAAGTCGATGAAGGCGGAATTCGATCATTGGGCCAAGGTGGTCCCCTCGATCGGCCTGACGCCGCAATAGCTACGATCATGTGTTATCGCGGCGCCCTTCGCTGAGCAGGGCGCCGCTCTCTTTCGGATCGACATCATGTCTGAGCAGGACCTTTCGGGCCGTGCCGCGGTCGTCACCGGATCGGGCCGCAATATCGGGCGCGCGATCGCTCATGCGCTGGCGAAAAAAGGCGCCAAGGTCGTCGTGAACGGCTCGACCAACAAGGCCGCGGTCGACAATGTCGTCGCCGAAATCAACGCGGCGGGCGGCACCGCCATCGGCGTCATGGCCGATGTGTCGCAGGACGCGGAATGCGCGAAGCTGATCGGCGCCTGCGTCGATGCGTTCGGCAATGTCGACATCATGGTCAACAATGTCGGCATCCGCCGCTATCAATCCTTCCTCGAGATCACGCCGCAGGACTGGGACCACGTGCTCGCCACCAATCTCAGCTCCGCCTTCTATCTTTCGCGCCACGCCATCCCGCACATGCGCAAGAATCAATGGGGCCGGATCGTCCTGATTTCCGGCTTCGACGGCTTCTGGGCCCAGGTTACGCACAGGGCGCACAACATCACCTGCAAGGCCGGGATGCATGGCCTCGCCAAGGCCATCGCCCGCGAATTCGGACCGGACGGCATCACTGCGAACACCGTTGTGCCGGGCGCGATCGACACCGAACGCGACTGGAGCCAGTACCCGCATCAGGCCAAGCAGAAGATCCAGTCGGAAATTCCGCTCGGCAGGTTCGGCGATGTCGCCGAAGTCGCGGCTGCGGTCGCATTTCTCGCTTCGCCCGGCGGCGGCTTCGTCTCGGGCCAGGCGACGCACGTCAATGGCGGCCATTACATGATCTGAGTGCCCGCACTCTGCGCCCGCTCAGGTCGGTCCCGCGGAAGCGGGAACCCATAACCACAGCTCTGCGATTTCACCCGTTCGTGCCCGCGAAAGCGGGGACCCAGAACCACGCGCGATGCATCAGTCGTGGCTGCTGGATCCCCGCTTGCGCGCGAATGAGCGGAGTAACTGGCTGCGTGCGCGTAACCCCGTGTGGTTACGCGGAGCGGCATGTGCCTGCGCGCACGTGGGCCCCCCGACGGCCGCATTTGACATCGCTGCGCGCCTCCCTATGATGACCGCCTAACGATACACGTGTACCGCATTGCGGTTATTGTTCAGGGAGGACGGATGGCTGCGACCGGCAGTCAACCACACGCTGCATGAAACGGATCGCTCTCGAAGAACATTTCCTCGCCCCGGGATTCGAGGAGTATTGGCTCAAGACCGTCGAAGACGTTGAGCCGGCCCGTTATGCCCAGGTGCTGGCGCGGCTGAAGGATTTCGGCGAGCAGCGCCTCAATGCGATGGACACGTCCGGCATTGGGAAAGCGGTTCTCTCGCTCGCCGGACCCGGCGTACAGATCGAGCCCGATGTCGCCGTGGCGACCCGCAAGGCCCGGGAGGCCAATGACTTCCTCGCCGAGCAAATGCAGACGGCGCCCGACCGCTATCTCGGCTTCGCGCACCTCGCCGTGCAGGACGCCAAGGCGGCGGCCGACGAACTCGAACGCTGCGTGCGCGACCTGAAATTCTCCGGCGCGATGATCAACGGCCACACGCTCGGCCAGTATCTCGATCACCCCGACACCTATCCGTTATGGGAGCGCGCCGAAGCGCTCGGCGTACCGCTCTATTTGCATCCGGCCGATCCGATCACACCGATGCCCGCGCTTGACGGCTATCGCGGCCTCAAGCGCGCGACCTGGGAATGGACGGTCGAGACCGGTACGCATGCCCTGCGGATCGTGTTTTCAGGACTGTTCGACCGCTTCCCCGGCGCGAAGCTCGCGCTCGGCCATCTCGGCGAAACCCTGCCCTATCAGCTCTGGCGTTTCGACAGCCGCGCCAAGCTCTATGGCGTGAAGCTGAACAAGCGGCCTTCCGACTATATCCGCGAGAATATCGTGGTCACGACATCCGGCATGTTCTCGTTCGAGCCGATCGATTGCGCGCTCAAGGCGCTCGGCCGGGAGAATGTGATGTATTCGGCGGATTATCCGTTCGAGGACCCGGCCGAAGCCGGCGCCTTCATGAGCGAATTGCCGATCGATCCGGCTGTGCTCGAAGATATTTCCTACAACAACGCCGCCCGTCTTCTGCGGATCGGAGCGTCGCAATGAGCGTCGCAATGAAGCACCCTGCGCAACCACCGACCGCCGACAAGCATCGGGAGAAGGCGCAGGAAAAGAGCCAGGTCCAAGTGATCGCGCGCGCCGCCTCGATCATGCGCGCGCTGGAGGATACCACCACCGGATTGAGCCTCGGCGAAATCGCGCTGAAAGTCGGGCTCGCGCGCTCGACGGTCCAGCGCATCGTCGCCGCGCTCGAGACCGAAAAGCTCGTCGTGGCGGCCTCGCCCGCGGGCCGCGTGCGGCTTGGCCCGACCATCCTGCGCCTCGCCGGTTCGGTGCGCACCGACTTCGTCGCGGTCGCCCGGCCGTTTCTGGTCGAATTGTCGAAGGAGCTGCACGAAACGGTCGACCTCGCCTCGATCAAGGGCGATCACCTCGTGTTCATCGATCAGGTGATCGGCTCGCAGCGCCTGCGGACGGTGTCGGCGGTCGGCGAGACCTTCCCGCTTTATTGCACCGCCAATGGCAAGGCGTATCTCGCAACCCTCGATGACGAGGCCATCGAAGCGCTGATCGGCCGCAACCTGAAGGCACGGACGCCGCATACCGTCACGAAGCTGTCCCAGCTCCTCGACGAGATCCGCATTGTCCGCCGCGAAGGCTACGCGCTTGACCGCGAGGAACACACGCTCGGCATTTGCGCGGCGGGCATCGCCATGCGCGACATGCTGGGCAATTACGTCGCGATTTCGGTACCGGTCCCGACCCAGCGCTTCGAGAAGGACTTCAAGACCATCTGCGAGCGGCTGCTCGCGACCAAACGCACGCTGGAAAGCCAGCTCTCCAGCACAAACCCATAAAAGCAAGAGAAGGAAGGACACGATGGTGAAAATTCGCGGCATCGAATTCGAAGAGAACCTCAACAATTCGATGGGGCTTGAGTTCTACAACCTGTCGCACCG
Organism: Pseudorhodoplanes sp.; assembly: GCF_035565855.1. Classification (GTDB taxonomy): domain Bacteria; phylum Pseudomonadota; class Alphaproteobacteria; order Rhizobiales; family Xanthobacteraceae; genus Pseudorhodoplanes. The sequence goes on along the minus strand of NZ_DATMRX010000173.1, from coordinate 3,023 downwards.
CTTCGGCTATCAGTCGCCGAACTGGCCGTATTTCGAGGACGTCAAGATCGAGCGCATCCATTACATGGCGAAGTCAGGCGTGCTGTCGCAGCGCATCACCACCTCGATGCACAACACGACGCATATCGACGCTCCCGCGCATGTGGTGCAGGGCACGCCGTTCATCGACGAGGTGCCGCTGCCGCATTTCTTCGGCACCGGCATCGTGGTGTCGATCCCGAAGAAGAAGTGGGAGCCGATCACCTATGACGATCTCGAAAAGGCTGCAGGCAAGATCATCCGTCCGCACGACGTGATCATCGTCAATACCGGCTGGCACCATCAGTACGAGGATTCGGAAGACTATTTCTGCCGCGCGCCGGGCTTCGTGTCGTCGGCGGGCGACTGGTTCGTCGAGAAGAAGGTGAAGGTGGTCGGCCACGACACCCAGGCCAATGACCATCCCCTCGCCACCGCCATCGGCCCGCAGCGCAACGGTCCGCTGCATCCGCATCTCGCCGAAGAATACAAGGAATGGTCCGGCGGCCGCGACTGGAAGGACGATTTCCCGGAATGGGAGCCGGTGCACCGCAAGCTCTTCACCAACGGCATCCTCGGCATCGAGAATGTCGGCGGCGAACTCGACAAGGTGACCGGAAAGCGTTGCACCTTCGCGTTCTTCCCGTGGAACTGGGATCGCGGTGACGGCTGCATCATCCGCCTCGTCGCCATCATCGATCCGAAGGGGACGTATCGCATCGAGCGTGGGGAGACATTCTGATGATCGTCCGCAGATTTTCCGAAGCGAAGCCTTACGAGGCGCCAAACCACCGCGGCTACACCTCTCTGCGCCTGTTCGGCGCAGAGGCCGGCGGGTCGAAGGAGATGATCGTCGGTCTCTCCCACTTCCTGCCCGGCGGTGGCGCGGGCCCGGACGCCTCGCCGCCCGAGAAGGTCTATTTCGTGGTGTCGGGCGAACTGACCGTCATCGTCGACGGCAAGGAGCATGTGCTGAAGGCGAATGACTCCTGCTACATCGGCCCGAACGAGACCCGCGAGATCATCAATCGTTCGAACGACGTCTGCACCATCGTCGTGGCGATGCTGCCGCCGCGGAAGTAATGCCTTTTACCCTCTCCCCGCTTGCGGGGAGAGGTGGCGAGCGCAGCGAGCCGGGTGAGGGGCTCGCCTCAACGCCTGCAAAGCCTCTTGCAACTCCCCTCACCCGGCGCGTTTCACGCGCCGACCTCACCCAGTGGACGGGGAGAGGTTCAGAACGGAGCAAGCATCATGTCGGAAGACTTTCTCAAAAACCCCCTCTCCCTGTTCGACATTCGCGGCAGGACCGCGATCGTGACCGGCGCATCGGGTGCGTTCGGGGCGCTTGCAGCGAAAGTCCTCGCCGGCGCCGGCGCCAATGTCGTACTTGCCGCGGGCAATGCCGAGGAACTGAAGAAGACCGCGGCTGAATGCGAAGCGCTCGGCGCAAAGGTCGAGAGCGTTGCGATCCGTCCGAATTCGGAAGCCAATTGCGACAAGCTGGTGCAGGCCGCCGTCGACAGGTTCGGCCGCCTCGACATCCTCGTGGTCGGGTCCGGCAAGAACGACGTGTCCAAGATTGTCGACATGGCGCCGGAACGCTTTCTCGATGTCATGGATGCCAATGTCACGCAGAGCTGGCTGATGGCGAGGGCCGCCGGCAAGCAGATGCTCAAACAAGGCGGCGGCGGAAAGATCGTGCTGATGTCCTCGGCGCGCGGGCTGCTCGGGCATCCTGCCGGCTACACCGCCTATTGCGCGTCGAAATCGGCGGTCGATGGCATCACCAAGGCGCTGGGTTGCGAATGGGGCGAAACCGGCATCACCGTGAATGCGATCGCGCCGACCGTGTTCCGCTCCGCGCTCACCGCCTGGATGTATGAAGACACCGACCGCGCCAAGGGGGTGCGCTCGGCGTTCCTTGCGCGCGTGCCGAAAGGCCGGCTCGGCGAACCGTCCGACCTCGCGGGACCGTTGTTGTTCCTCGCCTCCTCGGCGTCCGACTTCTACACCGGCCACATCCTGTACGCAGACGGCGGCTACACGGCAGGCTGACATGACGAAAAAAGCGCGCGTCGCGGTGATCGGCGCGGGATTGATGGGTCACGGCATCGCGCAGGTCTTCGCGCTGGCCGGCCATGACGTGACGATCACGGATTCCTTCGCGGCGAATCTCGACACCGTGAAGACGCGGATCAGCGCCAATCTCGCCGATCTTGGCGACGATGCGGATGCGGTGAACCGCGTGACGCCGAACGCCGATCTCGCCGCGACCGTGCGCGATGCCGATTACGTCGTCGAGGCGGTGCTGGAAGATCTGCCGCTGAAGCAGAAGCTGTTCGCGGAGATCGAGCGGCATGCACGGCCGGACGCGATCCTCGCCAGCAACACGTCGGTCATTCCGATCACGAAGATCATGGAAGGGCTGAAGCACCGCGAGCGCGCGCTCGGCACTCACTGGTGGAATCCGCCCTATCTCGTGCCGCTGGTCGAGGTTATCGGCACGCAATGGACCGCGCCGGCCGTGATCGACACCACGATGGCGCTGCACAAGGCGATCGGCAAGACGCCGGTTCATGTGAAGAAGGACGTCGCCGGCTTTGTCGGCAACCGGCTGCAGCATGCGCTCTGGCGCGAAGCGGTGGCGCTTGTCGAGCACGGCATCTGCGATGCCGAGACGGTCGATACCGTCATCAAGGCGGCGTTCGGGCGCCGGCTCGCGGTGCTGGGTCCGCTGGAGAATGCCGATCTCGTCGGCACCGATCTCACGCTTGCGATCCACAAGACCGTGCTGCCGGAAATCGAGAGCCGGCCGGGGCCATCGCCCTATCTCGAAAAGCTCGTCGCCGAGGGCAAGCTCGGATTCAAATCCGGCGAGGGCTTTCGCAAATGGACGCCGGAGCAACAGCAGTCGTTGCGCGCCAAGGTCACGCAGCATCTGAAGGCGGCGCGCGCGAAGGATCGCGGCGAAGGCTGATGATACAAAGCGCGTCGGCGATGTCGAC
>NZ_DATMRX010000172.1:0-10718 GCF_035565855.1 Pseudorhodoplanes sp. | reverse complement strand
AAGCCGACGGTGATGCGTCCGCCCTGCAGCCAGTAGCGGAACATCTCCGGCACCGACACCGTGGTCAGCGCGGTCTCGCACAATTCACCGTCGCCGATGGAAAGCGGCAGCACGCTTGGCTTGGTCGCGAGCGTGCCGGACTCGTAGATCAGCGTGATGTCCGGAGCATGGGTGAGGCGCGCGAGGTTGGACGCCGCCGAGGGCATGCCGATGCCGACGAAGGTCACGTCGTCATTCTTCAGTGCGCGCGCCGCGGCGATGGTCATCATCTCATTCGGCTTGTAATTCATCGCAATCACTCCGCCGCCGTGCGCAGGCCTTCAACATGGCGCGCGAAATCTTCGGGGCCCTTGTTCAGCACATTCTCCTTCATCCAGGCGAGGAAGGTGTCGCGATCGCGCGCGATGCCATCCCATTCCTTGTAGAAGGCGTTGAAGCGCTTGTAATAGCCCTGCGCATAGGAGGGGAATGCGCCGCCCGGCACCACCGAGATCGCACCGACGGTCCAGCTCGGAAGGATGACCGCATTCAGGTTTCGTGGTCCGAAGTCGTCGACCACCTCTTCCACCGTCACGATCGACTTCTTCGCCGCGAGCACTGCTTCCTTCTGCACGCCGAGAATGCCTTCAAGCAGGACATTGCCTTCCTTGTCGGCGCGCAAGGCGTGGATCACCGCAACATCCGGCCGATGGGAGGGCACGGTGGCCAGCCGTTCGCCCGTATAAGGGCACTCCATGAACTTGATCTGCGGATTCACCTTCGGCAGGTCGGTGCCGATGTAACCGCGGAACACCGCGAAGGGCAGACCGGCGGCGCCGGCCGCATAGGCATTGGCCATCGCGGCGTGTGAATGTTCGACGATCTCGATCTTGTTGGGCCAGCCGTTCTCGACCGCATCACGGAGCCGGTGCAACGAGCCGACGCCCGGATTGCCGCCCCATGAAAAGATAATCTTGTCGGCGCAGCCCATGCCGATCATCTGATCGTAGATCAGATCCGGGGTCATGCGCAGAAGCGTCAGGTGCTTCTTGCCTTGACGAATGATTTCGTGCCCCACGGCATGGGGGATCAGATGGGTGAAGCCTTCCATCGAAACTGTATCGCCATCCTTGATGGTCGATGACACGGCTTCTTGCAGAGACATAACACGCGACATATCGAACGATTCCTCGTGCGCGGCAGGCCACGCAACCTTTCATTTTTCAATTTACGGAGCGCGTTTCGGGGGGTCAAATGCCAAGGAATGCGTCCGAAGTCCAATGTTTTAGAGACACATCTGACATGACCCTGATCTCGTCCGAACCGATCCTGCGCGTGAATGCCGAACTCGCCGACATCCTGCAATTCGGCCCCACCCCGATTGGGGAGCGCCGCGTCATCAACATCCTTGGCGGCACCGTGACCGGCAAGGTCACCGGCCAGATTCTGCCGGGCGGCGCGGACTGGCAGTTCATCCGCGCCGACGGTGCCGCCCATGTGGAGGCCCGCTACACGATCCGCAGCGACAGCGGGGCCCTGATCCTGGTGTCCAGCGAGGGCATTCGCCACGGACCGCCCGAGGTCCTGGCGCGCCTTCTCACCGGCGAGGCGGTCGACCCGTCGCTGTATTATTTTAGGACCTGCATGCGGTTCGAGACCGGAGACCGGGAGCTCGACTGGCTGAACCGGGTGATCGCCATCGCCCGTGGGCAGCGGGACAAAAACGCGGTGAAACTCGACGTTTACGAAGTGCTTTGATTCCATCGCTGCCGCCGGCGGGCCGGGGTCGCGTTGGGCAGGAAAGCCCATCAAAACGCGCTGTTTTGATCCATACCTGCAAGGATGGGGATTGACCCCGGCCGGGTTTTCGGGAATTTGTTGTCAACGACAACAATTTAGACCAAGGCCGGACAGGCCGTCTCGGGGACCGATGCCAAGGACCAAGCTCGACATTCCGAACCTGCCCGCTTCCGTCACCGCCGAGCGCGATGGCGAGATCGGGTTCCTGCGCCTGTCGCGTCCGGAAAAGCGAAACGCGCTCAACGACACGCTGGTTTTGGGCATCGAGGCCTATTTCAACGGCCTGCCGTCCGACATCCGCGCCGTCGTGCTGTCCGGCGATGGCGACCATTTCTCCGCCGGCCTCGACCTTTCGGAACTCACCGTCCGCGGCACGGTCGAGTCTGTGCATCACTCCCGCAACTGGCACCGGGTGTTCGATCAATTCGAATTCGGCAAGGTGCCGGTGATCGCTGTGCTGCACGGTGCAGTGGTGGGCGGCGGCCTCGAACTGGCATCGGCCTGCCACGTGCGGGTGGCGGAAAAGTCCACATATTACGCGCTGCCGGAGGGCGTGCGCGGCATTTACGTCGGCGGCGGCGGTTCGGTCCGGATCCCGCGGCTGATCGGCGCGTCCCGCATGATGGACATGATGCTCACCGGCCGCACCTACGGCGCCGAAGAGGGGCTGGCGATGGGCCTGTCCCACTATCTGGTCGATAACGGTACGGGCCTCGACAAGGGAATCGAGCTCGCGAAACGGGTCGCAGCCAACACCCCGATGACGAATTACGCGGTGATGCATGCCTTGCCGCGAATTGCGGACATCGACCGCCCGGGTGGTTATATGATGGAAGCGCTGATGGCTGCGATTTCCTCCGGCAGCGAGGAAGCGCAGGCGCGGCTGAAGGACTTTCTGGAGAAACGGGCGCCGAAGGCTCTGCACAAGGGCTCATAAAAGAAGCGCCGCGCAGGGCAGGAATAGATGTGATGGCGCAAGCGTCCCAGGCTCAGCATTCCGCAGCGCCGGCTCCGGTGCGGCCGGTCAAGCTCGAAAAGCCGGACATCGATATCGAGCGGCGCCCGGACGGCACCTTGCTGATCCGCTCGCGCTATCCGCTTGACGACTATCCGCCGCGGATCACCGACCGCCTGGTCTATTGGGCTGAGCATGCTCCCGACCGCACCTTCATGGCGGGGCGCGATGCGAATGGAGAATGGCGTCACATTACCTACGCGCAGGCGCTGCAATATGCCAAATGCATCGGGCAGGCGTTGCTGTCGCGCGACCTGTCGGCGGAGCGCCCGGTTGCAATCCTGTCCGGCAACGATCTCGAACACGCGATGCTGGCGCTCGGATGCCTCTATGTCGGCATCCCCTATGCGCCGATCTCGCCGGCCTATTCGCTGATCTCGTCCGATTTCGGCAAGCTGCGCTACATTTTCGAGTTGCTCACGCCCGGCCTGGTGTTCGCCTGCGACGGCCAGCAATATGCCAAGGCGATTGAGGCCATCGTGCCGGAGAACATCGAACTCGTTGTCACCCGCAATCCGGTCGCGGGACGCAAATCAATGTCCTTCGACGATCTCGCCGCGACCGTCCCGACCGATGCGGTCGAGGACGCTCACGACAAGGTTGGGCCGGACACCATCGCGAAATTCCTGTTCACGTCCGGTTCGACCGGGATGCCGAAGGCGGTGATCAACACGCAGCGCATGTGGTGTTCGAACCAGATCATGGTGCGCTCGGCGCTGCAATATCTGCAGGACGAGCCGCCGACGATCCTCGACTGGGCACCGTGGCATCACACGGCCGGCGGCAATCATGACGTTGGCCTCGTGCTCTATAATGGCGGCACCTTCTACATCGACGAAGGCAAGCCGCTGCCGGGCCTGATCGAGCATACCGTACGCAACCTGAAGGACGTTGCGCCGACCTGGTATTTCAACGTGCCGAAAGGCTTCGAGGCGCTGCTGCCGTTCTTCCGCACGGACGAACAGCTTCGCCGCAACTTTTTCAGCCGGCTGAAAGTGCTGTGGTACGCAGGCGCGGCCATCGCCCAGCACGTCTACGACGAATATCAGCAGCTTGCGGTGCAGACGTCGGGCGAGCGTGTTCTCTTCCTGACCGGTCTCGGCTCGACCGAGACGGCGCCTTTCGCGATGAGCCGAATGTGGGAGAGCGCGCAGGGCGTCAATATGGGCCTGCCGGCGCGCGGCTCGATCCTGAAACTCGTTCCGTCCGGCGACAAGCTGGAAGCGCGCTTCAAGGGCCCGCACATCACGCCAGGCTATTGGCGCCAGCCGGACCTCACTGAAAAGGCTTTCGACGAAGAGGGCTTTTACAAGATCGGCGATGCGCTGAAATTCGAGGACGAGAACAACCCGATCCAGGGACTCCTGTTCGACGGCCGCATTGCCGAGGACTTCAAGCTCGGCACCGGCACATGGGTGAGCGTCGGCCCGCTGCGCGCGGCCTTCATCTCGCATTTCGCGCCGTATGTGCGCGACGTGGTGATCGGCGGCGCCGATCGCGACTATATCGGCGTTTTGGTGATCCCGGACGTGGATGCGCTGCGCGGGTTCGCGGGCGATCTGCCGAAGGATGCGCCTGCCGCCGATGTGCTCGAGCATCCCGGTGTGAAAGCCAAATTCCGCGAACTCCTCACCAGTTTCGCGAAAGCCTCGACCGGCTCATCCAATCGCGTCTTGCGCGCGGTGCTGCTGGCGGAGCCGCCATCCCTCGATGTCGGTGAAATCACCGACAAGGGCTCGATCAATCAGCGTGCGGTCTTGAGCCATCGCAAGGCGCTGGTGGACGAGATGTATTCCGATCCGCCGTCTTCGCGGGTCATCACCATCGACAAAAAGGCCTGACATGTCCGCAAAAACGCCTGGCATCGGCGCAACCTTCACCGACGCGTGGCTTGTCGAAGGCGTTCGCACGCCATTCGCCGATTACAACGGCGCCCTCGCCGCGATCTCGCCGACCGATCTCGGCATCAAGGTGGGCCGCGAGGTGCTCAAGCGCGCCGGCGCCAAGGGCGAAGACATCGACACGGTCATCACCGGCAACATGGCGCAGGCGAGCTTCGACGTTTTCTGTCTGCCGCGCCACGTCGCTCTCTACTCGGGCGCGCCGATCGACACACCGGCGCACCATGTTCAGCGCGTCTGCGGTACCGGCATCGAGGTGCTGTCGCAGGGCGCCGACTCGGTCTCGCTGGGCCGCGCCGATCTCGCGCTTTGCGTCGGCACCGAATCGATGAGCCGCAATCCGGTTGCTTCCTACACCGCGCGTGGCGGGTTCCGGCTGGGGCAGGTCGAGTTCAAGGATTTTCTCTGGGAGGCGTTGCTCGATCCCGCTGCGAAGGTGACGATGGGCGACACCGCGGAAAATCTCGCGCGGCAATATCAGATCACCCGCCAGGAAGTGGACGAATTTGCCTCGCGCTCCTTCGACCGCGCGCTTGCCGCGCAGAAGGACGGTTTCCTCGATGGCGAGATCGTTCCCGTCACGACCGAGACCTTCGAACTTGAAGGCTATGAGCCGCGCGGCATCAAGCTGTCGCGCAAGGCGCCCGAAGTGAAGGCCGACACCCATATCCGGCCATCCCCCGTCGACGCCTTGTCGAAAATCCCGCCGGCCTTTGGCGGCGTCCAGACCGGCGGCAATTCCTCGGCGATCGTCGATGGCGCCGCGGCCGCACTGGTCGCGAACTCGGCCTATCTGAAGAAGAACGGCAAGAAGCCGCTCGCTCGCATTGTCGCATCGGCCGCCGTCGGCGTGCCGCCCGAGGTGATGGGCATCGGGCCGGTCCCGGCGATCAAGGCGGTGCTGGAACGCGCCGGGCTCAAGCTCTCCGACATCGATCGCATCGAAATCAATGAGGCGTTCGGGGCGCAGGTGATGGCTTGCGCGCGCGAACTTGGAATCGATGAGGACAAGCTCAACGTCAATGGCGGCGCCATCGCGATCGGCCACCCGCTCGGGGCGACCGGCATCCGCATCACCACGACGTTGGCGCGCGAACTCAAGCGCAAGGGCCTTCGCTACGGCATCTCGTCGGCCTGCATCGGCGGCGGTCAGGGCATCGCGATGCTGATCGAGAATCCGGACGCGGCAAAGAACTAATGTTTTCCGTTCGTCCCCGCGCCAGCGGGGACCCAGCACGACAGAAGACTGGATTCCCGCTTTCGCGGGAATGAGCGGAGGAGAGAGCGAGGCAAACGCATGGACATCAAGGGACAGGTCGCCATCATCACCGGCGGCGCTTCGGGACTGGGCGCCGCGACCGCGCAGGCTTTCGCCAATGCCGGCGCGAAGATCGCCCTGCTCGACGTCAATCTCGCCGCCGCGCAACAGACCGCGGACAAACTCGGCGCCATCGCGGTGAAATGCGATGTCACCGACGAGCAAAGCGCGACCGACGCGCTCTCCGAGGTGCAGAAGAAATACGGCGTCGGCCGCGTGCTGGTAAATTGCGCCGGCGTCGGTCCGCCCAAGCGGATCGTCGGGCGCGACGGCCCGATGCCGCTCGCCGACTACAAAAAGGTGATCGAGATCAACCTGATCGGCACCTTCAACATGATGCGGCTGTTCGCGGCGGCGCTGTCGAAGGCCGAGCCGCTCGACGGCGGCGAGCGCGGGGTCATCATCTCGACCGCCTCGGTCGCGGCATTCGAGGGGCAGATCGGGCAAGCGGCCTATTCGTCCTCGAAAGGCGGCGTTGTGGCGCTGACCATGCCGGCGGCGCGCGAATTCGCCCAGTTCGGCATCCGCGTGATGACCATCGCACCCGGCATCTTCCATACGCCGATGCTCGCGGCGCTCCCCGAAGAGGCGCAGAAGAGCCTCGGCGCGTCCGTCCCCTTCCCGCCGCGGCTCGGCCGGCCCGAGGAATATGCCGACCTCGCTTTGTTCATTGTGCGCAACGGCTACATGAACGGCGAAACCATCCGCATCGACGGTGCGCTACGGATGGCGCCGCGCTGACCGGTTTGGTAAGCGAGGCGCGAATACAAACTCCGCTTTTTCCGCGGAAGCGGGACTCCAGCACGTTCCGGTCTGGAACCCGCTTTCGCCGGGACGAGCGGCCTTGATGTCCGGATAAAAGAGAATGCTGAGCAACAGCCGTAGCGTCAGGATCGAGTGGGGCGATTGCGATCCCGCCGGAATCATCTTCTATCCGCGCTATTTCGCGATGTTCGACCACTCCGTCACGATGCTGATCACGGCGGCCTCGGGCGTCAGCAAGGCGGAGTTGCTGAAACGGTACGATTTCGACGGCTATCCTCTGGTCGCGACCCAGGCCAAGTTCATCGTGCCGACCCGCTTCGGCGACGATGTGGTCATTCAATCGACCTTTACGCGCGTCGGCCGATCGAGCTTCGAGATCAAGCACCAGATCCGCAAGAATAACGTGGTCGCGGTCGAGGGGCAGGAAACGCGCGCCTGGGTCAAGCGCGACCCGAATGACCGAACGAAGATCAAATCGCATCCACTTCCGGAAGAGCTGGCCGCGCGTTTCCGCGGTGAATTCTGACGTCGGCCGGGCTCAAGACCCGAGCACCGTCGAAATCTTCCGAAGCGTCTTGATGAACTGAGCGCGCTCGCGCGGTCCGACGATCATGTCGAGTTCGCTTTCGTGACGTTTGGCGCATTCGTGCATGGCGCGCATCGTCTTGCGGCCCGCGTCGGTGAGTGAAAGCTGATACGAGCGCCGGTCGCTGCTGGTCCGAACCCGACTGATCAGGCCGCGCTTCACCAGGCTTTCTAGGACCGGCGTGAGGGTGGATTTATCGCTGCCGATCGCGCGCGCCAGCGCTGTCTGGCTGATGCCGGGGTTGCGATCGATCAGAATCAATGCGGCGAAGCGGCCGGGACTGAGACCGACCGATTGAGCGTGCCGCGCGAAGGACTGAAACGAAGCGATCTGCGCCATGCGCAGATGAAAGCCGATCCAGTCGTCGAACGGACCGAAATCGAGGGAGTCGTCCGCTCCATTCCGGGACGTAGTGCTGTTCTCAGTGTTACGCAGGGTGACCGTGTCGCGCGCCACCGCGTTCCCCCCATCAATGGGTCAAAAGACCGGCCGGAAAATTGTTTTATATCCAACTATTCTCGCCTACAATGTCGGAAAAGCCCTTCGCAGATGCGAAGGGCTCGGGCGAATACGCTCAAGTCGCCGATCAAGGGAGAGAAAATCCAGAATGACTCGTACTTCAATCACTTGCTCAATCGCCGCTGCGGCCGCTCTCGCGCTCGTCCAGCCTGCCCATGCGCAGGACAAGACGTTCGAATTGAAGCTTGCCCACTGGGTGCCGCCGACCCACCCCCTGCAGAAGGCCCTTGAGGACTGGGGGTCCTCGGTCGAAAAGGCGTCGGGCGGAACGCTCAAGTTCAAGGTTTACCCGTCCCAGCAGCTCGGCAAGGCCTTCGACCATTACGACATGGCGCGCGACGGCATCGCCGATCTCACCTACATCAATCCGGGCTATCAGCCGGGCCGGTTCCCGATCATCGGCGCCGGCGAATTGCCGTTCCTCGTCACCAATGCCAAGGGCGGTTCGCAGGCGCTCGATGCCTGGTACCGCAAATACGCGGCGAAGGAGATGAAGGACGTCAAGTTCTGCCTCGCCTTCTTCCCCGATCCCGGCTCCTTCCACTCCGTGAAGAAGAAGATCACTGTGCCCGGCGACGTCAAAGGCATGAAGATCCGTCCGGCGCATGCGACGATGGCGCAGTTCGTGTCGCTGCTCGGCGGCTCGAACGTGCAGTCGAGCGCCCCGGAAGTCCGCGACATCCTCGAGAAGGGCGTGGCGGAAGCGGTGACCTTCCCGTGGGGTTCCGTGCCGCTGTTCGGCATCGACAAGGTCACGAAATATCACATCGATGCGCCGCTCTATGCGACGACCTTCGCCTTCGTGTTCAGCCCGACGACCTACAACCAGCTCTCGGCGGCGCAGAAGAAGGTCATCGACGACCATTGCACCAACGAGTGGGCCCTGCGCGTCGCAACGCCGTGGGCAGATTATGAACATGCCGGTATCGACAAGCTGAAGGCGGCTGGCCACGAAGTCTACCCGCTGACCCCGGACCAGCTCGCGGAGTGGAAGAAGGCCGCCGAGCCGCTGCAGAAGCAGTGGGCAGACAATGTGAAAAAGGCCGGCAACGACCCGGACGCCGTCATGAAAGAGCTGAAGGACTCGCTTGCGAAGTTCAACTCGGCCTATTGATCGCGCCCGAAAGGCAGGCTGAAATGCACGTTGACGGCGGGGGAAAGGTTTCTCCCGCCGTCATGCCAAAAAGACCAAGAAATTTACGCGCTGTTTATGCGGCGCCGCGGGGTGGGGGATGAGCAGAGCAACACGATGGATGGACGGATTCATCGATTCGATCGAATGGATCGCCGCATTCTTCATCGGTCTCGTGGCCTTCGACGTCTTCGTGTCGGTGCTGCTGCGCTACTTTTTCGGTTACACCATTCCGGACGCCTATGACTTCGGCCAGCTCCTGCTCGGCATCCTGATCTTCTGGGGCATCGCCGCGACGAGCTATCGCGGTACGCACATCACCGTCGACCTGCTTTGGGCCAACGCCAGCAAATACTGGCAGCGCGTCATCGACGTATTCGCCACGCTGGTCCTGCTGTTCGTCGTCACGGTGCAGACCTACACCCTGTTCGACAAGGTCTCGACCACCTATTCGGCCAACGTCCAGACCTTCGACATGCGCATCCCGGTCTGGCCGTTCTTCGCCATCGCCTGGATCGGCGACGTCGCCGCGGTGCTGCTGATCGCGGTTCGCACCTATCGGCTGATTTTTCATCCCGAGTTGATAACGCCGGTCGACGAAGCGTCGAAATCGGGCGAGTGAGAGAGTTCCGATGTCTACCGATGCAGTCGCCGTAATCGGGTTCGTCTCGCTCTTCACGCTGATGCTGTTGCGCGTGCCGATCGGCATGGCGCTCGGCCTCGTGGGTGTCACAGGTTTCGGCTATCTCACCTCGATGACGCCGGCCTTGAAGATCGTCGGTCACACCACGATGCGGACGGTGACCGACTTCAATTATGCCGTCGTGCCGCTGTTCCTGCTGATGGGCTCCTTTGCCACCAGTTCGGGCATGAGCCGCGAACTGTTCCGCGCCGCCAACGCCTTCATCGGGCATCTGCGCGGCGGGCTCGGCATCGCGACCATTCTGGCTTGCGGCGGGTTCGCCGCGATCTGCGGCTCATCGGTCGCGACGGCGGCGACGTTCTCGCGCGTCGCCTATCCGGAGATGCGCCGCTTCAATTATCCGGAGAGCTTCTCGGCCGGCGTCATCGCCGCCGGCGGCACGCTCGGGATCATGATCCCGCCGTCCACGGTGCTCGCGATCTACGGCATCATCACCGAGCAGGATATCGGCAAATTGTTCATCGCCGGCGTCATCCCCGGCATTCTCGCGGTGTTCATGTATGCCGCGACGGTCTCGATCATCGGCTGGGCCCGGCCGGGTTTTCTGCCGTCCGGTCCGAAGGCGAACTGGAGCGAGCGCATCGATGCGCTGAAGCACGTGTGGGCAACGCTCCTTCTGTTCGGGTTCGTGATCGGCGGCCTCTATGGCGGCATCTTCACCGCGACCGAGGCGGCGGGCGCAGGCGCGGGCGGCGCCTATATCATCGGACTGGCGCGCCGGCGGCTGTCCTGGAAGCAGACGCTGCAATGCCTCCTGGAAACCACTCGCACCACCGCGGCCGTGTTCACCATCCTGATCGGCGCTTTGCTGTTCGGCTATTTCCTGACCATCACCCAGACCCCCCAGAAAGTGACCGCTTTCCTGACCGGGCTCGGCATCGGCAATTACGGCGTGCTGACGCTGATCCTGATCATGTATCTCCTGCTGGGCTGCCTGATGGATGCGCTGGCGATCGTGATCCTCACGGTTCCGATCATCTTCCCGCTGATCAAGCAGATG
>NZ_DATMRX010000171.1:0-6962 GCF_035565855.1 Pseudorhodoplanes sp. | reverse complement strand
GACGTCATCGATCTCTATAATCGCACGAGGGTCGGCGCCAAGGTGATCGTGCGATAGAGCGGCGCGGACCCTGCAGTTCGTCGCATACGCGTGCGCCTGACTGCGGCTGCTACAGGCCGCTCTCAATCGCCCGCAACAGTTTGGCGCGCATCGCGCCGTCGTTGCTGCGGAGCGCGATGACGAGGCGCACGCGGCCGTGCTGCTTTGTGTCCGCGTAGCCCGCCAATGTGCGGATGCCGTCCATCGTCCCGGTCTTGGTCAGGCTGTCGTTCGGCCCCTTCATCAGCGCGGCATGGGGCTCGAACAAGGCGAGCAGTTTGACGAGCCCGCGCGCGGTGAACTGGTTGTTGCGGCTGATGCCCGAGCCTTCCTCGAGCCGGATGTCGGAGGCAAGACCATTCGCTGCGAGCTTCTCGTTCAGGACCGTCAAGGACTTGTCCAGGCTCACCGGCCCGCCCAGACGCTTTGCGCCAATTTCCAGAAAAACCTGATTGGCGATGTAGTTGTTCGACGCCTTGAGCAGATCGCCGAGGATTTTCGACATCGGCCGCGATTGGCGATGGACGTAAACCGGCTTGAGGCCTGCCGGCACGGTCCCGACTGAAATGTCCCCTTTCACGCTGCCGCCGGCCTGTTCGATGAAGGCGGCGATCAGCTCGCCGGCATATTGCAGGCTGACCTTCGGGTCCTGGCTGAGACTGATGCGCCCGCGTCCGTTCGGGCCACGGGCGCGGAATTCGCTGATGGCGAGCGGCGTGATCGGGGTTTGCTTTTCCGCCGATCGCACCGTCTGGCCTTTGCGCACCGCGTTGACGGTGTTGAAATTCACCGCGAGTGCCGAGTTCAGCGCGTTGTAGGATTCCTCGTCGTCCTCGATGCCGGGGATGCGCAGGTCCGACGGATAATAGCTCGCATCCAGCACGATGCCGGTCACCGGCTCCTTTCCGATCGCGGCGACCAGATTGGTGGCGAGCTGCGTCAGCTCCTCGGAAATCAGGAAGGGGTCGCCGCCGCCGCGGACATAGAGAACGCGCTTGTCATCGAGATAGAACGGGGTCTCGAACCGGTAATCGCCGCCCAGCACCTCCATGGCGAGCCATGCTGTCACGATCTTGGCGACCGATGCCGGCACGAAGGGCGCGTCTAAATTCTGTGCGATGAGTTCGTTGCCCTTGGCGTCGGTCACCAGCACCAACGCTCTGGGCGCAAGCGCTGCGACCTTCTCCCGCGCGTCGGCGAGCGCGAGCCCCGGCAGCACCAGCAGCAAGGCGATGACGAGCAGGCGGGACACCATGGCGGCTCTAGCACGAGGGCGCATCATCATGGGCCAAGGATACCGGGAGATTTGCGACGAAGTCAGGGCGTTCCGAAGCGTCATGCGCTCGCCCGCAAGGCTTCGCCGCGCATCGCCAGCAGCGATTGCGATAGCTGCTCGGCGAATTTTGCGGACGCCACCGGCAGGCTGCGATCGTTCAACTGGCCGAGCACGAGATCGGCCCGCGGCGCGTCGCGCTCGTCCAGCTCGCGAACGACGATGCCCTGCCTTTCATCCGACGAGGCCCCGATCGCGATCTGGAAGGAGATGACATTGTCCCGCATCACGAGATGCCGCAGGAATTCGAAGGAATTGGACTGCGCGACAATATCGAAGCGCAGATTGCGGCGTGCCAGCGCCTCGTCGAGCAATTGGCGGCCGCCGATCTCCGGCTCGGCCAGCGCCACCGGATATTGCGCGCAATCGCGCAGCCGGATGGTTGGCTTGGACGCGAGCGGATGGCCTTTCGGCATCACGACCACCAGCCGCTGCTCGAAAGACATCAGCGGCCGGAAATTCGGCAGATAGGGCGGGCGGAAGACCAGCACCAGATCGACCTCGTAATCGGCCAGAGACTGCATCGCCTTGATGTGATCCTCGACCCTGACGTCGAAATGCACGAACGGAAAGCGCGCCCGGTAGGCCGCGATCTCCCGCGGCAGGAATTCCAGCACCAGCGCCTGACTGGCGGCGAGCCGCACCGTGCCGCGGCGCAGTCCCTTCAGGTCCTCGATCTTGGAGCGTACCCGGTCGAGATCGGCGGCCTGGCCGCGCACGTGATGGATGAACAATTCGCCAGCAGCGGTGAGCCGCACGCCGCGTGGGCGGCGCTCGAATAGCGGGGTCTCCAGCTCGGCTTCCAGGTCCATGATCCGCCTGTTGACGGCGGAGGAGGTGACATTCAGCCGCTCGGCCGCCTTGCGGATCGATCCGGCCCGCGCCACGGCGTCGAAATATTGCAGAAAACGCAAGTGTTTCATGGCGTTAGGTTCCGATTGCCGGTGGGCCGATCGCCTGAGCGATGCCGAAAAGGCAGCGCCCTGACAAAAAATCAGCGGCAGATCGTATCACTCAATCCGCCTAGCGTCTCCTCGTGGCGGGGCATGGAGATTGCAGGCCGGCAGGAGCAGAGGGGTCCGGCCGGGGCCCCGATAACAGGAGCGCGTCATGATGCATTTTCGAAGACTCACCCTTGCGGTGGCGGCGGCCATCGGCTGCACGCTGGCCCTGTCGGTGCCGGCGGCGGCCCAGACCAAGCTGAAGATGGTGCTCAACTGGAAATACCAGGGACCGCAGGGCTGGTTCTTCCTTGCTGACGACCGCGGCTATTTCAAAGCGGAAGGCCTCGAGGTGCAGATGGACCAGGGCAACGGCTCGGGGGCCGCGGTGCCGCTCGTGGCCAACGGCACCTATGACATCGGCTTCGGCGACATCAACGCGCTGATCGAACTTGCCGCGCGCAAGCCCGAGGAAGCGCCGGTCGCGGTCTATGTCATGTATAATCGCCCGCCTTTCACCGTTGCCGTGAAGGCCGACTCGCCGATCAAGGAACCGAAGGATTTCGTCGGCAAGAAGCTCGGCGGCGCCGCCAATGACGGCGCCTTGAAGCTGTTTCCGGCCCTGTGCCAGCTGACCAAACTCGATTGCAGCAAGATCGAGATCACCAACATGCAGCCCAATCTGCGCGAGCAGATGCTGATGCAGGGGCAGGTCGATGGTGTGTTCGGCTATGTCAACACCATCCGCTTCTCGGCGAAGCTGATCGGGGTCGACGACAGCAAGCTCCGCTACATCAATTACGGCGATTACGGGATGGACCTCTATTCCAACGCCATCATCGTCTCGAAGAAGCTGATCAAGGAGAATCCCAAGGCCGTCGCGGGCTTCCTGCGCGCGCTCAACAAGGGCCTGCAGGATTCGCTGAAGGACCCGGATGCGTCCGTTGCCGCGGTCGCCAAGCGTGAGCCGCTAATCAAGGTTCCGGTGGAGCGCGAGCGCTTCGATGCGACGCTCAAGGACGAGATGAACCATCCCGAGATCGCCAAGATCGGTCTTGGCAATGTCGACAAGGAGCGCCTGAAGAAGTCGATCGATATTCTAGTGGAGGCCAACAAGCTGCCGCGCACCCCGACCGTCGATGAAATCTTCACCGCGGAATTCATGCCGCCCGCGGCCGACCTTCCGAAGAAGCTGTTCTGATCGCTCTCGGTCCCTCCCTCGGCGGGGGGAGGGATCGCCTCTTTTCAAGTCCGGGAAACAACACAATGGAATTGGGTCTGAAAGACCGCGTGACGATGATCACGGGTCCGGCCAAGGGCATGGGCGCTGCGATCACGAAATCCTTCGCGGCGGAAGGTGCAAAGCTCGTATTGATCGGACGCGATGTCGCGGCGATCGCGCCGGTAGCGGAGGAGATTACGGCGAAGGGCGCACAGGCGATCGTCGTGCCGTGCGATCTGACCAAGCCCGACGAATGCGACAAGGCCGCCAGCGAGGCGAAAGCCGCCTTCGGCCGCATCGACATTCTCGTCAATGTCGCCGGCGGCTCCGGCCCGGTCGGCAAGACCGGTGCGGAGACGACGCCGGAAGAATTCGACGACATCGTCACCCTCAACATGAATGGCTGCTTCCACACCATGCGCAGCGTGGTGCCGACGATGATCGCGCAGCGTTACGGCAAGATCGTCAATGTGGGGGGCACGTTTGGCATGCGCGGGCGCGCGGGCCGCATGGCCTATTCCGCGTCCAAATGGGGTCTGCGCGGCATCACCAAGAGTTTCGCGCTGGAAGTCGGTCAGCATAACATCAACGTCAATTGTGTCGCGCCGGGCATGGTCGACGGTCCGCGGTTCCGTGAAAAGGTCTGCGCGGACATGGCGCGGCGCTTGAACATCACGGTCGAGGAGGCGATGGCGCGCCACGCCGCGGATTATGCGCTCAAGCGCGTCACCCTCGACCAAGACGTCGCCAATGCCTGCCTGTTCCTGGCGAGCGACGTCTCGCGCCAGATCACCGGCGTCGACCTCCCGGTCGATGGCGGCTGGGCGATGCTGTGAGGAGCGCCATGACCGCCGATCTCGTCATCGATAATGGCATCGTCGTCACGCCGGACGCGGCTTTTTCGGCAAGCATCGCGATTCAAGGCGGCACGATCGTCGCCGTCGGCGCGCCCGCCGCCATGCCGGCCGCGCGCGAGACGCTGGATGCGTCGGGGCTCCACATCCTGCCCGGCGCGATCGACGTCCATGTGCATTTCCGCGATCCCGGCTACCCGCACAAGGAAGACTGGGAGAGCGGCACCGCCGCCGCAGCCTTCGGAGGCGTCACCACGGTGTTCGACATGCCGAACACCATCCCGCCGACCGGCACCGGCACGATCCTTGCTGAGAAACACGCGATCGCGGCATCGAAGGCGCATGTCGATTTCGGCCTCTACGGGCTTCTCGGGGAGGACACGATCGACAACGTGCCGGAGCTGATCGCGGGCGGCGTGATCGGGTTCAAGCTCTATATGGGAAATACCTTCGGCAAGATTCCATCTCCCTCCACCGGCGCGATGCTGGAGGCCTTTGAGGTCGTTGCCGAGACCGGCAAGCGCATCTCGCTCCATGCCGAGACCAACTCGATCATGGAGCGGCGGCAGACCCGACTGACGCAGGCTGGCCGGCACGAGCCGCTGGCGCATCTCGATTCGCGTCCGGCGGTGGTTGCGGTCGAGGCGGTGAGTAGAGCCTGCATCCTGTCGGAATGGACCGGGGCGCGCATTCACATCCTGCACATCTCCTCGGCCGACGAATTGCGCCCCTTGCGCGAGGCAAAGGCGCGGGGCGTCGATGTCACCGGCGAGACCTGCCCGCAATATCTGTTCCTCTCGACGGAGGATTATGCGCGGTTCGGCGGCGTGATCCGGGTCAATCCGCCGGTGCGCGAGAAGGACAACCAGGAGCCGATCTTCGCCGCTCTGAAGGACGGCACCATCGACACGATCGCGACCGATCACGCGCCGCATACCCCGGAGGAGAAGACCCGCAACGACATCTGGGCAGTCGATTGCGGCTTTCCCGGCGTCGAAACCCAGATGCCGGCCATGCTGACACAGGTGAATGAAGGGCGGATGTCGATTTCCGATTATGTGCGCTGGAGCGCGTTCAATCCGGCGCGGGCGTGGGGGCTTTATCCGCGCAAGGGTGCGATTGCGCCCGGCGCCGATGCCGATCTCGCGCTGGTGGATCTGACGCGCGAATGGACCATCGACGATGCGAAAATCCAGTCGCGCTCGAAAATCTCCCCGTGGCACGGCCGCAAGGTCAAGGGCTTGCCGGTCCATACCATCGTGCGCGGCCGCTTCGTGATGCGCGACCGGACGCTCGTTCCAGGCACGAAAGGATGGGGCCGTTCCGTCCACACCCTTCAGAGGATGCCGGCGCCGGTTGTGCGCAATGCCGACAAGACCATGCGCGCGGTGACGCGCGATGTCAGACCGTCGCCCGGCAAAGAGAGCGCAGCATGAGCAACGGCGAACTGACCCACGACGAGGCCTTCGTCGAGCTGGAAAACGTGGCGCTGATCTATGGGCGCGGTCAGACGCAGGTGCAGGCGCTGACCGAAACCCGCCTCAAGATCGGGCGCGGTGATTTCGTTGCGCTGGTCGGCCCGTCCGGTTGCGGCAAGTCGACGATCCTCAAGCTGGTGACCGGTCTCCTCAAGGCGTCGAGCGGTTATGTCTATGTCTCGGGCCGCGAGGTCGGCGCCGAGCCGATGCGCGTCGGCATGGCGTTCCAGAACCCGACCCTGCTGCCCTGGAAGACGATCCGCGACAATGTGATGCTGCCGTTGAAGATCGTCCCGCCGTTCCGGCAGCAATTTCATCGCAAGAAGAAGACCGAATTCCGCGACCGCGTCGAGGCGCTGCTGGCGCAGGTCGGGCTGGCCGGCTTCGGCGACAAATATCCGTGGCAATTGTCGGGCGGCATGATGCAGCGCGCCTCGCTGTGCCGCGCGCTGATCCACGACCCGCAGCTCCTGATGCTGGACGAGCCCTTCGGCGCGCTCGATCAGTTCACCCGCGAGGAATTGTGGGCGATCATGCAGGATCTGTGGATGACGCGTAAACCCACGGTGCTCCTGGTCACGCATGACCTGAAGGAGGCGGGCTTTCTCGCCAACCGCATCTGCGTGATGCAGGCCCGACCGGGCCGCATCATCGACGACACCGAGGTGCCATTCGCGCGGCCGCGCAGCATCGAGATGACCTATGCGCCGGACTTCGTGACGATGACGCAGCGGCTGCGCGAACTGATCATCGCCAATCGTCCGCAGAAGGAGGCCGCGTGATGAACCCTCAGCTGCGCCGGCGGATCGCGTCCGCCGCCCTGATCATCGGCTTCTTCCTGCTCTGGGAATTTCTCTGCCGCGCCTTCAACATCAGCGATCTGGTGGTGCCCAAGCCGAGCCAGGTCATCGTGACCTTGTGGGAGCGTGCGCCGGCGCTGTGGCCGCATACCTTGCAGACGCTGTACACGACGCTGCTCGGCTTCGGTCTCGGCATCGTCATCGGTGTTTTGCTCGGGATGCTGGTCGGCGTGTCCAGGATCGCCTACGACGTCGCCTATCCGCTGCTGATCGGCTTCGCCTCGATCCCGAAGGT
>NZ_DATMRX010000170.1:0-28169 GCF_035565855.1 Pseudorhodoplanes sp. | reverse complement strand
TTCGGCAAGATTGTGGCCAGTCGCCGCGCTCGCAGTCACCCTGATCGGGTGCACGGGCGGCGCAGCAGACGATCGCGGCGCGTTCACCTCATCGATTTCGCCGGCGCCTGCTGCCGCACCGTCGCCCCAACTGCCGCAAGGTGCCAAAGCCCGGCGCGCCTTTGCTCAGGCGACCGGACCGGACTGGAGCGGAGAATCCGGTGCCTCGGGTCACCCGCTGATGACGTCCGATGCGATCCGGGCCGCCGCGGCCGATTTTGAGGGCTGCTTGCAGCGCCTCTATCCCGCTGCATCGAAGCGCGGCGTCCCGAAGCAGGCTTACGACGCCTTGACCCGCGACCTGACGCCCGACCTCAAGATCATGGATCTGGTCGACGGACAGCCCGAGTTCACGCTCGCCTTCTGGGATTATCTCGACCGGCTCGTGAGCGACGAGCGCATCCAGCGCGGACGCGAATTGCTGGCCGAGCATCGCGCGACATTCGACGCGATGGAGCGGACCTACGGTGTCGATCGTCACATCGTCGCTGCGATCTGGGGCATCGAATCGAAATACTCGACGATGATGGGCGAACGCCCGGTGCTGCGTTCGACCGCAACGCTCGCCTGTGTCGGTCGCCGTCAGGACTATTTCCGCAATGAATTCCTCGCTGCCGTGGAGCTTCTGTATCGCGGCGATGTCCATCCGGAGCGGATGAAGGGGTCGTGGGCCGGTGCGTTCGGACCGACCCAGTTCATGCCGACGGTCTATAAGAATTACGCGGTCGACGCCGACGGCGACAACAGGCGCGACCTCACCACATCGATTCCCGATCTGTTGTTCTCCACCGCGAATTACTTCCGCCGTCACGGCTGGGAAACCGGTCAGACCTGGGGCTACGAGGTCGTGGTCCCGAGAAACTTCAATTTCATGCTGGCGGACCGCAGCAAGCTGATGACGATCCGCGAATGGGAGCAGCTCGGCATTCAGCGGCCGGGCGGCAAGCCGTTCCCGCGATCGTCCGACCGTGCCTTCCTGATGGTGCCGGCCGGCAGCCAGGGGCCGGGCTTCCTGATGCTCAATAATTTTCGCGTGATCATGCGCTACAACCCGGCAGAAGCTTACGCGCTTGCGATCGGACATCTGGCGGACCGGCTGCGCGGCGGCGAGGCTTTCGTGCAGGGCTGGCCGCGGCAGGAGCGCGTGCTGACCCGCGAGGAGCGCGTGGAATTGCAGCAATTGCTAGCCCAACGAGGCTTCGACATCGGCACGCCCGACGGCCGTTTCGGTCCGAAAACGCGGGCCGCGATCCGCGATTTCCAGGCGCGGGCAGGCCTTGTGCCGGACGGCTTCCCCACGGCGACCGTGCTGGCGCGATTGCGGGGGAATTAACGGCAAAGCGCGGCGCGACCTTCGCCTTGCCATCTTCTTTTGCTATGCAGGCCCGGTCAGCGGGGCAGGGCTCCGGTCAGCATCGACGCGGGTCTTATGGCGCGGCAGGAAAACAGGCAGAAGCGGCGGATCGTGACACGGCTGGTCCTCGGCGGGATCGCTCTGGCCGTTCTGGCAACCGGCTGGCCTGCGCAGGCCCAGTTCTTCCCGTTCGACGACCGGTTTTTTCGTCCCCGGCCTCAGAAACCGCGGCCTCCGGTTCAGCAGGAGCAGACCACCGCGCCCGCGCCGAAAAAGGCCGAGGTGCCGCCGACCATCCGTATCCTCGTGCTTGGCGATTCGCTCGCCGACTGGCTGGCCTATGGCCTTGAGGAGCAACTCGCCGAGACCCCGGAAATCGGCATCCTGCGCAAGCACCGCGCCTATTCCGGGCTGATCCGTTACGAGCAGAAGAGCGAGGCCGAATGGCCGAAGGTCGCGCGCGAACTGATCGCGGCCGAGAAGCCGCAAGCGGTTGTCGTGCTGGTCGGCCTGCATGACCGGCAGGAGATCCGCGAGAAAGTTCCGGTGAAACAACCGCAGCAGCCTCAGCCGTCGCAATCTCAGCAGCCGCTGTCCCAGCCGCAACCGGCGCAGCAAAAGCCGGCCGACAATGACGACGAGACGCCGGCGGTCGCCGCGTCGGAATCCCAGCGCGCACGCCCCGCCGGTCCGGCTGAATTTCGGACCGAGCGGTGGGAAGAGCTCTATGGCGCCAAGGTCGACGAGATGATCGCCGCGCTCCGCACAGCGCACGCGCCGGTGCTATGGGTCGGCGTACCGGCTGTGCGCGGGGCCAAATCCACGGCCGATCTGAATTACCTCAATGACCTGATCCGGCCACGTGTCGAGAAGGCCGGCTTCATCTTCGTGAATACCTGGGACGGCTTTGTCGACGACCGCGGCAACTTCATGCAGCGCGGACCGGACGAGACCGGCCAGATCCGCCAACTTCGCACGCTCGATGGCGTACATTTCACGCGCTTCGGCGCGCGCAAACTCGCGCATTACGTCGAACGCGATCTCAAGCGGGTTCTGCGCGAGCCGATCCCGGCCGCGCTCAACGTCCCGGCCGAGCCGCAGCCAGCCCAGCCTGCAAAGCCCGCCGGCCCGACCGCGCGTCCGCTAGCCGGTCCGGTGATCCTGCTCGGGACGCCGCTGCAGGAACCGACCGATCTCGCCGGCGGGCCTGCTGCCGAGAAGAAGGCGCCTGCGCTCGAGCCGGTGGCCAGCCGCACGCTGATCAAGGGCGAGCCGCAGCGCGCAGAAGCCGGCCGCGCGGACGATCCGGCCTGGCCGCCGCGGCTACCGAACCTCGTCGCGTCCGAGCCGCTGCCGCCAACCGGCGCACCGCTGACGATCGTGCGGGCGCCGACGCCCGCGGCGCCGGCGCTGCAAACCGCGCAGCCCGGCCAGAAGCCGGGGACGCCTGCGGCCACGCCCGCAGCCCGTGTCGCCCAACAACGGCCGCCGCAGCAGCAGGCGCCGACCTTCTGGCGTCGTCAGGCGCCTGAATATTCCGGACCGCGCTTCTTCTTCGGATTGTTCGGGCGGTAAGCTGCAGCGATCAGCGCGGCAGCGTGCTGGTGCCCATCAGGTAGGTGTCGATCGCCTGCGCGCATTGGCGGCCTTCGCGGATCGCCCAGACCACCAGCGACTGGCCGCGCCGCATGTCGCCCGCGGCGAACACCTTGTCGACCGACGTCCGGTAATCATCGGTGCTGGCCTTCGCGTTGCCGCGCGGATCAAGCGCGAGACCGAGCGAAGCGAGCATGCCTTCTTTCACCGGATGCACGAAGCCCATTGCCAGCAGCACGAGATCGGCGTTGACCGTGAATTCGGTGCCGGGAATCGGCTTGATCTTGTCATCGGCGCGCACGCAACGGATCGCGGTGACCTTGCCGTTTTCACCCTCGAAGCCCTGCGTCAGCACCGAGAATTCGCGCTGGGCGCCCTCTTCGTGGCTCGATGAGGTACGCAGCTTGTAAGGCCAGTCGGGCCAGGTCAGCGCCTTGTTCTCGCGCTGCGGCGGCATCGGCATGATTTCGAAATTCGTCACCGACAGGGCGCCCTGCCGAATCGAGGTGCCGATACAGTCCGATCCGGTATCGCCGCCGCCGATCACGACGACATGCTTGCCGCCGGCGAGAATCTCCTTCACGCCGCCGAGTGGCTCGCCGGAGACGCGGCGATTCTGCTGCGGCAGGAAATCCATCGCAAAATGGATGCCGTCGAGTTCGCGGCCGGGGATCGGCAGGTCGCGCGGATGTTCGGCGCCGCCGGTCAGTGCCACTGCATCATAGTCGCGGAGGAGCGCATCTGCCGGCATGGTCACGCCGACATGGACGCCATAATGGAAGACGACGCCTTCGGCTTCCATTTGCTGCACGCGCATGTCGACGATGCCCTTCTCCATCTTGAAGTCGGGAATGCCGTAACGCAGAAGGCCGCCGGCCTTCGCCCATTTCTCGAAGACATGGACCTCGTGACCGACGCGCGCGAGCTGTTGCGCGCAGGCAAGGCCCGCCGGACCCGAGCCGACGATCGCGACCTTCTTGCCGGTCTTGTGCTGCGCAGGTTCCGGCTTGATCCAGCCGCTTTCGATCGCCTTGTCGGCGATCGCGCATTCGATGGTCTTGATGGTGACCGGATTGTCGTCGATGTTCAGCGTGCAGGACGCTTCGCACGGCGCCGGACAGACGCGGCCGGTGACTTCCGGGAAATTGTTGGTGGAGAGGAGATTGCGCGCAGCCTCTTCCCAATTGCCGCGGTAGACGAGGTCGTTCCAGTCCGGGATCTGGTTGTTGACCGGGCAGCCGTTGTGACAATACGGGATGCCGCAATCCATGCAGCGCGCCGCCTGTTGGCGAGTCTCGCCTTCCGGCAGCGGCAGCACGAATTCGCGATAATGCTTGATACGCTCCTCGACCGGAGCGTAGTCACGATCCTCGCGATCGATTTCGAGGAAGCCCGTAATCTTACCCATTGACGCGGCGTCTCACTCAGCGGCCTCAAGCGCCTGCGCGGCCTGCATCTCTTTCAGGGCGCGGCGGTATTCGAGCGGCATGACCTTGCGGAATTTTCCGCAATAGGTCTTCCAGTCGGCAAGGATCGCCTTTGCGCGCGCCGATCCGGTCAGCTTGGCGTGCTGACCGATATAGTAGCGCAGGCGTTCCGCATCGTGCCGAGTCATGTCGGTCAGAATCTCGACGCGGCCGGCGGTCTCAAGATCGTGCTTGGAGTGATAGTAGCGCTCGTTGATGTCTTCTTCGGCCGGGACCGGCTCGAGTTCGACCATCGACATGTTGCAGAGCTTTTCGAAATCACCCTTGTCGTCGAGCACATAAGCGATGCCGCCCGACATGCCGGCGGCGAAGTTGCGCCCGGTCGGACCGAGAACGATCACGATGCCGCCAGTCATGTATTCGCAGCAATGGTCGCCCGCGCCCTCGACGACGGCGACCGCGCCCGAATTGCGCACCGCGAACCGCTCGCCGGCGACGCCGCGGAAATAGCACTCGCCCGAAATTGCGCCGTAAAGCACGGTGTTGCCGACGATGATCGACTCCTCCGGAACGATCCCGGAATCATCGGTCGGCCGCACGATGATCTTGCCGCCGGACAGTCCCTTGCCGACATAGTCGTTGCCTTCGCCCTGCAGGTCGAAGGTGACGCCCTTGGCGAGCCAGGCGCCGAAGCTCTGGCCCGACGTGCCGGTCAGCGACACATGGATGGTGTCGTCCGGCAGTCCCTCGTGGCCGTAGCGCTTGGCGACTTCGCCCGACAGCATCGCGCCCGCCGAGCGATCGGTGTTGCGGATCTCGGTGGTGATCTTCACCGGCGTGCCATGATCGAGCGCCGGAGCGGCCTGCGAAATCAGCTTGCGATCGAGAACGTCGCTGATCTTGTGATCCTGCCGCTCGGCATTGTAGATCGCGACGCCTTCCGGCGCGACCGGCTTGGTGAACAGCTTCGAGAAGTCGAGCCCCTTCGCCTTCCAGTGCGCGATCACCGCGCGCTGATCGAGCATCTGCAACTGGCCGATCATCTCGTTGAAGGTGCGGAAGCCCATCTCGGCCATCAGTTCGCGCACTTCCTCGGCGACGAAGAAGAAATAGTTGATGACGTGTTCGGGCTGTCCGGTGAAACGCTTGCGCAACACCGGGTCCTGCGTCGCGACCCCGACGGGGCAGGTGTTGAGATGGCACTTGCGCATCATGATGCAGCCGGCCGCGATCAAGGGAGCTGTGGCAAAGCCCATCTCGTCGGCGCCGAGCAGGGCGCCGACCACGACGTCGCGACCGGTCCGGATGCCGCCATCGACCTGCACCGTGATGCGGCCGCGCAGGCGGTTGTTGACCAGCGTCTGATGCGTTTCGGCGAGCCCGATTTCCCAGGGGCTCCCGGCATGCTTGATCGAGGTGAGCGGTGAGGCGCCCGTGCCGCCCTCGAAGCCGGCGATTGTCACATGGTCCGAACGCGCCTTGGAGACGCCGGCGGCAACGGTGCCGACGCCGACCTCGGACACGAGCTTCACCGAGACGTCGCCGGCCGGATTGACGTTCTTGAGGTCGTAGATGAGCTGCGCGAGGTCTTCGATCGAATAGATGTCGTGGTGCGGCGGCGGCGAGATCAGGCCGACGCCCGGCGTCGAATGGCGCACCTTGGCGATGACGCGATCCACCTTGTGGCCGGGCAATTGCCCGCCTTCGCCGGGCTTTGCGCCCTGCGCCATCTTGATCTGCATCACGTCAGAATTGACGAGATATTCGGTGGTGACGCCGAAGCGGCCCGAGGCGACCTGCTTGATCGCCGAGCGCATCGAGTCGCCGTTCGGCATCGGCTTGAAGCGATCCGCTTCCTCGCCGCCCTCGCCGGTATTGGACTTGCCGCCGATCCGGTTCATCGCGATCGCGAGCGTCGTATGCGCCTCGCGCGAGATTGAGCCGAACGACATCGCGCCGGTCGCGAAGCGCTTGACGATCTCCTTGGCCGGCTCGACTTCGTCGAGCGGCACAGGCTTG
The DNA here is from genome assembly GCF_035565855.1 of Pseudorhodoplanes sp. Lineage (GTDB taxonomy): Bacteria > Pseudomonadota > Alphaproteobacteria > Rhizobiales > Xanthobacteraceae > Pseudorhodoplanes. Next base: position 21,734 of record NZ_DATMRX010000170.1, on the reverse strand, counting down.
CGCCCATCCTCTTCCGCGGTCTTCAGGCGGAACAGGCCGCGAATCGTCAGCAGTTTTTCGGACTGTTCGTTCAGCGCGCGGGCGAAGGCGCGATATTGCTCATAGGAATTGCCGCGGACCGCATGCTGCAGGTTCGCGACCGTCTGCGCGGTCCAGACGTGATCCTCGCCGCGCACGCGATAGGCATATTCGCCGCCGACATCCAGCGCGTCGCGATAGACCGGCGCGTCGCCGAAGGCATCGCGATGGCGGCGCACCGTCTCTTCGGCGATTTCGGCGATGCCGACACCCTCGATCCTTGTATGCGTGCCGGTGAAATAGCTCGCGACGAAGTCCGAGCTCAGACCGACCGCGTCAAAAATCTGCGCGCCGCAATAGGACTGATAGGTCGAGATGCCCATCTTGGACATCACCTTCATGATGCCCTTGCCGAGCGACTTGATGTAGCGCTTGATGATTTCCTTGTCGTCGAGCTTCTGCGGCAGCGCATCCTTCATCGCGATCAGGGTCTCGAACGCGAGATAGGGATTGATCGCCTCCGCGCCGTAGCCCGCAAGGCAGGCGAAGTGATGCACTTCGCGCGGCTCGCCGGACTCAACGACAAGACCGACCGAGGTGCGAAGCCCCTCGCGGATCAGGTGATGATGGACCGCGGCGCATGCGAGCAAAGCAGGGATCGGCACCCGCTCCGCACTGACCTTGCGATCGGACAGGATGATGATGTTGAAGCCGTCGCGCACCGCCTTCTCGGCCTGCGCCTTCAGCGCCTTGAGCGCGGGCTCAAGTCCGGCGGCGCCCTGATCGGCGGCGAAGGTCGTGTCCAGCGTGCAGGACCGGAAATGGTTGTCCTCGACGTCGCCGATCGAGCGGATCTTTTCGAGATCCTTGTCGGTCAGGATCGGCTGGCGCACTTCGAGCCGCTTGGTGGTCGAGGTGCCTTCGATGTCGAACAGGTTCGGCCGCGGCCCGATGATCGAGACGAGGCTCATCACGATTTCTTCGCGGATCGGATCGATCGGCGGGTTCGTGACCTGCGCGAAATTCTGCTTGAAATAGGTGTAGAGGAGCTTCGACTTGTCCGACAGCGCCGAGATCGGCGTGTCATTGCCCATCGAGCCGATCGCTTCCTCGCCGGTCGAGCCCATCGGCGCGAGCAGGATCTTGATGTCTTCCTGGGTATAGCCGAAGGCCTGCTGACGATCGAGCAGCGAGAGGTTCGACAGCGGCACCTTGCCGCCGCTCTCGGGAAGATCCTCGAGCACGAGCTGGGTCGCGTGCAGCCATTCCTTGTAGGGGTGCGACTTGGCGATCTGCGCCTTCAATTCCTCGTCCGGAATCAGGCGGCCTTCCTTGAGGTCGACCAGCAGCATCTTGCCGGGCTGCAGCCGCCACTTCTTGACGATGTCGCGCTCGGCGATCGGCAGCACGCCCATCTCGGACGCCATGATGATGCGATCGTCGCGGGTCAGGCAGTAGCGCGCCGGACGCAGGCCGTTGCGGTCGAGCGTTGCGCCGATCTGCGTGCCGTCGGTGAAGACGAGAGCGGCGGGACCGTCCCACGGCTCCATCAGGGCGGCGTGATATTCGTAGAAGGCGCGACGCTGCTCATCCATGAGCGGATTGCCCGCCCAGGCTTCCGGCACCATCATCATCATCGCATGCGACAACGGATAGCCGCCCATCACAAGAAATTCGAGCGCGTTGTCGAAGCAGGCGGTGTCGGATTGGCCTTCGTAGGAAATCGGCCAGAGCTTATGGATGTCGTCGCCAAACAGCGGCGACGATACCGATGCCTGCCGCGCGGCCATCCAGTTCACGTTGCCGCGCAGCGTGTTGATTTCGCCGTTATGCGCGATGAAGCGATAGGGATGCGCGAGCGACCAGGTCGGGAAGGTGTTGGTCGAGAAGCGCTGATGCACGAGCGCCAGCGCGGACGCGAAATCCGGGTCGTGCAGGTCGGGATAATATGTGCCGAGCTGATCGGCGAGGAACATGCCCTTGTAGATCACCGTGCGGCATGACAGCGACACTGGGTAATAGCCCGACAGGCGGCGTTCGCGGCGCAAATAGATCGCGTTCGAGATCGCCTTGCGCATGATGTAGAGGCGGCGATCGAAATCCTGTTCGTTCGTGATATGCGCCGGCCGCTCGACGAAGACCTGCATATGCACGGGCTCGGTCGGCTTGACGGATTCGCCGAGCGTCGAATTGTCGGTCGGCACCTTGCGCCAGCCGAGAATCTTCAGGCCTTCCTTGGCCGCGACCTCTTCATAAGTCTTGCGGATCTCGTCGCGCCATTCCTCGTCGCGCGGCAGGAACAGGAAGCCGACGCCGTAATGGCCGGGGGCGGGCAGGGTGAAGCCATTTTCCTTCGCCTTCTTGGCGAAGAAGGCATGCGGGATCTGGACGAGAATCCCGGCGCCGTCGCCGGCGCGTGGATCGGCGCCGACAGCGCCGCGATGTTCGAGATTGACGAGGATCGTCAGCGCATCCTCGACGATCTGGTGCGACTTGCGGCCCTTGATGTCGGCGATGAAGCCGACGCCGCAGGAATCCTTGTCGAGCGCAGGATCGTAGAGCCCGGCCGCCGCAGGCACGCCGGGATCGGCGGAATCGGCAAAATCGGATGCGCGTAGCGCGACCCGCTTCTGCTGAATTCCCCGGTCGATCATCCGGTTCGTCTCCACGGCATCCATACTCAGTCTTTCGGCGGTATCTGCCGTTATCGCGATGCCGGTCTCGCGGCACTGCGCTCAACAGCAGTTCGTGCTCGGTGAGGCAGCCGAGGTCCGCACCCGACGGCGGGTGCGTCCTTGCGGCTGCCTGGCAGGCGGCGCTTCGATGCCGAGCTGCACCGTGCGCCTCCGTCGGCAGGACTTCGAAATCCGCCGTCGCGACTGGCAAAGTGGGACAGCAATGCTGTCCTATCTCATCTTTGCCAAATTTTTCCCCAGCCGACAAGGGGCGGACGGGGGCCGCTCTGGCATTCTTCCAAAGTTTATTCTTTCCGGGGCCGACAGTCCAAACAAGCGGATTCTGCGCTGGCACGTGAACCAATTTTGCGCGGCAGGGTTTCGCCGCGTCCGCTCTCTGCTATCCCTCGGCTTCCCTCGCGACCCAAGGTCAGGCCGGACCGTAGCCAATCACAGGACCCCGAAGTGAATTTCGCAAGCGATAACACCGCGGCCATTGCGCCCGGAATCCTCGATGCGCTGGTGCGGGCCAATCAGGGTTACGCCCTCGGTTATGGCAACGATGCGGCCACGCAAAGGGTCGAGCGGACCATTGGCGAGGTGTTCGAATGCGATCCCGCGGTGTTCCTTGTTCCCACGGGAACCGCGGCCAATGCCCTGTCGCTCGCCCATGTGACCCCGCCATGGGGCGGGGTGCTGTGCCACGAACAGGCGCACATCATGACCGACGAATGCGGTGCGCCCGAATTTTTCGGGGGCGGGCTGAAACTGATCGGGCTACCGGGCGCGAACTGCAAATTGTCGCGCGACCGGCTGGAGCGGGCGATCGCACGATATTCCGGGCATGTGCCGCACCAGGTCAACGCGGCGAGCGTCTCGCTCACCCAGGCGACCGAAGCCGGCACCATCTACCGCGTCGACGAGATCGCGGCCTTGTCCGAGGTTGCCCATGCGAACGGCCTTGCTGTGCACATGGACGGTGCGCGCTTCGCCAATGCGCTTGCGCGCATGAATGCGACTCCGGCGGAGATGACCTGGAAAGCCGGCATCGATGTTTTGTCCTTCGGCGCGACCAAGGGCGGCGCCATGGCGGCCGAGGCCGTGGTCTTCTTCGACAAGGCACGCGCCGCGTCCATGGCCGAGCGGCGCAAGCGCGCGGGACATTTGTTGTCGAAGCATCGTTTCCTCGCCGCGCAATTCGAGGGGTATCTGGCGGACGGCTATTGGCTCAGCCTCGCGCGCCACGCCAATGCGATGGCCGACCGGCTGGCGGACGGCTTGCGCGGCGCGGGTATCTCCATCGTCTGGCCGGTCGAAGCCAATATCGTTTTCGCATTGCTGCCGACGGCGCTCGATGGGAAGTTGAAATCCGCGGGGGCGACTTATTACGTGCGCCCGAATACGCTCGCAGGCGACGACGTGGTGATCGGTGAGGACCAGATGCTGGTGCGGCTCGTCACCTCCTTCGCTACCATGGAGCCGGATGTGGATCGGTTCGTGGCGCTGGTGCGCGCGGGATAGGGGGGAAGAACATGAAGGTCGCAGTGGTCGGCGCATCCGGGCGCGGTGGATCGCGCATCGTTTCCGAACTGGCAAGGCGCGGACATCAGGTCACCGCCATCGCCCGCAACACCGATAAGGTTCCGACCGGACCGAATATCACCGTGCGGCGCGGCGACATCAACGACATCGGATTTCCCGGATTGCTCGCCGGTCACGACGCAGTGGTCAGCGCGGTGCGCTTTGTGCAGGCCAATCCCGATGTGCTGATCGGCGCGGTGCGGGCCTCGGGCGTGAAACGTTACGCCGTGATGGGCGGTGCGGGCAGCCTTGAAGTCGAGCCGGGCCGCAAGCTCCTCGACACGCCGCAATTTCCGGAAGCCGCCAAGCCGGAGGCGACGGCGGGCGCCGCTTTTCTCGAGAAGCTGAAGGCCGCAGACGATCTCGACTGGATTTTCCTCTCCCCCGCAATGGTGATCGCGGTCGGCGAGCGGACCGGCCAATTCCGCGTCGGCGACAACCGGCTGATGACCGACGCAAACGGCAAGAGCACGATCTCGTTCGAGGATTACGCGGTAGCGCTGGTCGACGAACTCGAACAGCACAAGCGCTCGCGCGCGCATTTCTCAGTCGCGTACTGAACGTGTGCGCGATCGATGGTCGCAAAATGATCCGCGGCTGATTCAAAGCCGCTGAAATTCCGCCGTAGCCGCGCCCAATTCGGCGCGCAGCTTCACCTCCGGGTTCGGTCTCGGCTCCGGGGAGGGGCGACGTGAAACACTCTGTTCTTCTTGCGGCTTTCGTCACCGCGCTGGCCGCCGCGCCGGTTCAGGCACAGCCGGTCGCCGCGGACCTTCTGCCGGCGCACGAAGTGACAACGATCATTGCCTCGATGGGGATGCGCGTGGTCGGGCGTCCGGCCTGGATGCGTGGCCGTTACGTGGTCGCGGCGGTGGATCGCCAGGGCCGCGAAGTCAACGTGGTGGTCGATGCATTCGACGGGCAGGTGCTTGCGGTGCGTCCTGTCGGCGGCCGTGGCTTCGATGGACCGCCGCACAGCGCGCCCGACGGCCCCCCGATGCGGCCTCCGGGCGTGGTGCCAGGCGCGCCGCCCGCGACGGGTCCCGGCATGCCGCCGCCCGATGACGACGAGTTCTTCGATAATGATCGCCAGCAGGCAGCGCTGCCACCGGAGCGCAACGCGCGCCTGCCGCGCGATCCTGCCGCGACCGGCACGGTCCAACGCTCTGCCCCGGCTCCGCGCAAGGATGCGGCGCGCGATCAGGGTCGAAAGGCGAACCCGCCGGTGCCGCGTCCGCGTCCCGCGCTCGCCAAAGCCGGCGAACCCGACGGGACGCCCGCGAACAAACCCGCGGCGGCAGGATCGGACAGCGGCAAGCCCAAAGCCGAACAACCGGCGAAACCGCCTGTCGCCAAGCCTGCTCAGGCTGCGGCGGAAGCTGCCGCGAAGCCGGAGGCTGGCGCCAAGCCGGCAGCCGACCAGAAGGACATTCGCGTCATCGATCTGAGCAAGCCGAAGGATGCGAAGAAACCGGAAGACAAGCCAGGTGAGGCCATCCGCTTCTAGGACAATGCACGAGGGGCCTGACAAGCGAAAGCGCCCCGGTCACCCGGGGCGCTCCCTTCCCGAAGGATGATTGTCGGACCTTCAGCCGATCAAGCGGCCGCCTTGGTCTCGACCTGACCCTCGATCACCTTGCCGCTGGCAGCGTTGATAGGAATCTGCCGCGGCTTCTTGGCCTCCGGAATCTCGCGGACGAGATCCACGTGCAGGAGACCGTTCTCGAGAGTGGCGCCCTTCACCTGGACGAAGTCGGCGAGCTGGAAGACGCGCTCAAACGCGCGGGCGGCAATGCCCTGGTACAGGACTTCGCCGGATTTCTCTTCCGTCTTCTGCTGCTTTTCGCCGCGGATGGTGAGGGTGTTTTCCTTCAGCTCGATCTTGAGCTCGTTCTCCGCAAAGCCCGCGACCGCTACGCTGACCCGGTACGCGTTCTCGCCGGTCCGCTCGATGTTGTAGGGCGGATAGCCGGGCGCGCTCTCGGCAGCCGTCTGGTCAAGCAGACTGAAAAGTCGGTCGAAGCCAACGGTAGAACGATAGAAGGGAGTGAGATCGAAGTGACGCATGATATGTCCTCCTTGAAGCGACATGTGCGATACGAGGTCCGCCCAAATGGGCCGGACCACTGGATTGCGCCGCCTGATGGCCGGCGCACCTTTGATCTAGGAAGCAGCGTTTTTTCGTCAAGGGGGAGCCAAATCTTGAAAAACAACGGCTTACCGGCGCTTCCACGCAGGCTGCCCGCTGTCCCTGCAACCCATTGAGACTGACGCGACCCCTGCTATAACGCCGCACCCGCCGCCGCCGGCGAACCGGTTCCCGCTTCGCCGGATCAAGCGCACAGCCTTCCGATGAAACTCATTTCCATCCCCGCGAATCCGGTTCCCGAGGACGTGGTCGTCGGCACCTTGCAGACGCCGGACCGCATCGAGCTGCGTTTCGCGCGCTGGGCGCCGCCTCCGGGGCGCAAGGGCACCGTGTGCATTTTCCACGGCCGCGCCGAGTTCATCGAAAAGTATTTCGAGGTCGTCCGCGAGTTGCGGCAGCGCGGCTTCGCGGTGGCCACCCTGGACTGGCGTGGCCAAGGGCTGTCGCAGCATGTGCTCCGCGATACCAAGAAGGGATATGTCGAGAGCTTTCGCGAATACGAAACCGATCTCGAAACCTTCATGCGCGAGGTGGTGCTGCCGGATTGTCCGCCGCCCTATTTCGCGATCGGCCATTCGATGGGTGCCTCGATCCTCACCCGCATCGCCTATCGCGGCTATCGTTGGTTCGATCGCATGGTGCTGTGTGCGCCCCTGATCAAGCTCGGTCCGCAATTGCTGACGCCGTTCGCGAAGCCGGTGGTGATCTTCCTGAACGGCATCGGCCTTGGCACGTCCTATGTCCCCGGCGGTAGCCCGACGGTGATCGCCGCGCAGCCTTTTCTCGGCAATGTGCTGACGTCGGATCCGGTGCGTCACGCGCGGACCGCGGCGGTGTTGGAAGCCGAGCCGGCGCTCGGTCTCGGTTCGCCGACGAATGCGTGGGCGGCCGCCGCCTTCTCGATGATGCGGGAGTTCGAGAACGTCAATTATCCGGGAAAGATCCGTCAGCCGATCCTGATGATCGCCGCCGGTCGCGACGTCACGGTTTCCACATCGGCGATCGAGGAATTTGCCGGACGATTGCGATCCGGATCGCATCTGATCATCGCCGGTTCGCGCCATGAGATGATGATGGAAACCGACCGCTACCGCGCGCAGTTCTGGGCGGCGTTCGATGCCTTCGTACCGGGCACGCCGGAATTCTGACGGCGCGGTTACGCCGTTGCGGCAGGCTCCAGCGTGAACAATTCCTGCGGCCGTTCGACCCCGCGCAGCGCATAGCGCCCGACCGAAACGAGCCGCTCGCGCATGCCATCGACCGCCGCGAAGGTTTCAGAGACCAGGACCGGCTGTTCGACCGATCGGCACATTGCCGCGATCCGGCTCGCTTCGTTCACTGCAGGTCCCACGACGGTAAAGTCGAGCCGGTCGATGGAGCCGATATTGCCGTATAAGACTTCGCCGACATGCAGCCCGACATACATGTCGGTGACCGGAAGCGCGTCCGCCTGACGCCGCGCGTTCAGGGCTGCGACATCCCGGCGCGCAGCCGTCGCGGCATCGAGCGCGCAGGAGCAGCAGCGGGCGCGGTCGCCGGTGGTGAAGATCGCAAGAATTCCATCCCCGATCAGCTTGAGCACGTCACCGCCCTGATCGTGGACCGCCGAGACGATCACATCGGCATAATCGTTGAGCAGCGGGATCACCTGCTCGGGCGCGGAATCGGTGACGCGGGTGAAGCCGCGCAGGTCGCTGAACCAGATCGCGGCATCGATCCGGTCGGCGACACCACGCATGATGCGGCCCGAAAGGACGCGCCGGGCGGCGTCGCGGCCGAGATAGGTGTCGAGCAGCGTGCCGGTCATGCGGGTCAGCGCCGCGGTCTTCACCGCAAGCGACAGCATCGGCACCGTGCGCACAAGCGCATCCACCTGGTGATCGTCGAACCCGCCCGGTTGCGTGGTCATCCAGCTCGAATAGACCGCGTCCATCTCGCCGATGACGCCCTCCGGTGCGAACCGTTTGACGATGGCGATGCCGCCCTTCATGCCGGCGGCGAGATAATCCCGTATGACCGGAAAGACCGATGCGTGCTCTTCGGTCAGTTTGAGAAGGCTCTGTCCGGTCTGCAGCATGTGAAAGAACGGACTTTGCCGCCAGGTCGCCGCGCCCTTTTCCTGATCGGCGGCGAGCGGAACGCCATCCGGCACGACGGTGCGGCCGTATTCGACCATTCCGGGCTGCGAGGCATCATGGCCCCACCGCACCAGCCGGCCCTCATAGACCGGATGCAGCGTGTCGATCAGCACCAGCGACCGGGCCAGCGGAATACCGGCGTCCCTGGCCCGTTCGCAGAAGCCGGTGACCAGTACGTCTTCAGGCGTGCCGTTCAGCCCGGCTTCCGCGAGCCATTCGTTCAGGGCGTTGATCTTCTGACCGTCGATCATGCGGCCAGCATGTGGGCCGCAAACCTCACCGGTCAATCCCATGAGCGCACGGCCGCCCTAGCGTAATAGCTCAAGGGCCGCTGCATGCACGCGCGGGTCGCTGGCCGCGACGACTGCGCCGCCAAGTCCAGCCGGACCGCCATCCCACGAGGTCACGATGGCGCCAGCGCCATTGAGGATGGGGATCAGCGGAAGAATATCGTAGGGCTTGAGCCCGGTTTCGATCACGAGATCGATGTGCCCGGCCGCCAGCATGCAATAGGCATAGCAGTCGCCGCCATAACGCGAGAGCTTCACCCGTTCTTCGACCTTGCGAAAGGTCGCCCGGTCATTCTCGTCCATCAGCAAGGGACTGGTGGTGAACAGGATGGCGTCCGACAATCCGGCGCAGGGCCGCGTACGCAGCTTTCGCTTGCCGGCCGGCCCTCGATATTCCGCGGCGAGGCCGTCGCCGGAAAACAATTCGCGCGTGAAGGGCTGATTCATCAGGCCGAAGACCGGCTCGCCGAGCCGGGTCAGTGCAATCAGCGTGCCCCAGACCGGCATTCCGGCGATAAACGATTTGGTGCCGTCGATCGGGTCGAGCACCCAGACATATTCCGCCTCTGCGCGTTCCTGACCGAATTCCTCGCCAATGATGCCGTGCTCCGGAAAGGTCCGCCGGATCAGCGTACGCATCGCCTGTTCGGCGGCGCGATCGGCGGCGGTCACCGGATCGAAATGTCCGGCGGGGCCCTTGTCGTCGATGCCGAGCGATGTGCGGAAAAACGGGAGAATCGTCTCCCCGGAAACCGCGGCAAGCTGATCGATGAATGCCGCAAAATCGATTGCCGTCATGTGTCCCGCCGCGCCCGTGTCGATCTCCACCTATCGAATCGGCGCAGCCCCGGCAACCGAGCGCGTGCCTTGTCGCGACCGCGCGGCCGTGCCAACACACAGCCCCTTGCTTGCACCAACCGCTCTTAGGCCGGGAACCATGACAGCGGACGTGGCGCGCCGGGATTCCATTGCGACGCGCGATACGGTCGTGCTGGTGATGGCGCTCGCCGGCATTTACATGGTCAGCCAGTTCCTGCGGAACTCGGTAGGCGTCATCGCGCCGAATCTGGCGACCGAACTCAATCTGTCGGCGTCCGAAGTCGGCCTTTTATCGAGCGTCTTCTTCTTTTCGTTCGCCGCGGCCCAGATTCCGCTCGGCGTCGCGCTCGATCGCTACGGGCCGCGCCGCTGCATGCTGGTCTGCGCGGGCATCGCGATCGTCGGCACGCTGATGTTTGCGGCGGTGGCCTCCCCGTTCTGGCTGACGGTCGCGCGCGTTCTTATGGGGCTCGGCTCGTCCTGCTATTTGATGGCGCCGCTGGCGCTCTATGCGAAGCGTTTCCCGCCGGATCGCTTCGCGACATTGGTCGGCGTGCAGCTCGGGCTCGGCACCGTCGGAACCCTGCTTGCGACCGCGCCCTTTGCGTTCGCGGTGGCGCTGATCGGCTGGCGCATGAGTTTCGTGGTGATCGCGGGCATGGTGGTTGCGGCCGCGATCCTCGTCTCCGTCGTCGTGAAGGACGACAAGGACGGCACGCCGCGTGCGCGCGAGACCCTGCGGGACAGCCTCAAGGGGACCCTGGCAGCGATCCGCGTGCCGTCCTTCTGGCCGGTCTTTGCGGTCCAGCTCGCGAGCTATTCCAGCTTTGTCGTGGTGGTCGGATTATGGGGCGGTCCGTACCTGACGCATATCTACGGCTATTCTCTTACCGAACGCGGCAACATGCTGTTCGTCGCGGTCCTCGCGCAGATCGTCGGATCGATGCTGTGGGGACCGAGCGATCGCCTCTTCAACAGCTACAAGATACCGATCCTGATTGGCCTGCTGCTGACTGCGGCGACCCTGGGGCTTGCCGCGATCGTCGGCATATTCAGTCCGATTGCCCTGTTCTTGTGGTTTGTCGCGATCGGGCTGTTCCCGGCGGTGCTGTCCGTCGTGATCGCCAACGGCAAGTCGCTTTTTCCCCCGGTGCTGGTCGGACGCGGCATGACGCTCATGAATATGGGCACGATGGGAGGGGTGTTCGTGAGCCAAAGCGTCACCGGAGCCGTTATCGATCTGTTTCCCATCACGACAGAGGGGTATGCATTAAATGCATACCGAGCCGTGTTCGGGTTCCAGGCAGTCTTTATCTTGTTGACTCTATTAATCTTTTTGTGGGCGCGCGATCCGCGGCGTTCGCCCCCCTCTTGGGGATAGGTCAGTGACACTGACGTTTTCACTTGCTTTTGGTGCGGCGCAATGCAATATTGCTGCAGCGCGGCAATGTGCTTCGCACATTCCCGCCGCCCTCCTTGGGCGTTTCCTCCCTAGACTTGGGCCGCTAGATCACTAGCGGCCCTTTTTTCTTTTCAGCCCCTTTTTCTTGTCAGATGCGCATGTGGACGTGACGGCGCGAAGGCCTCCGCTACCGCATCACTCCGCGGCAGATCGATAAGGCCGCAATTCTTCCAGTGGAATTGCGGCCACAGCATCAGCCAGCGTCTCGAGATCCTTGGCCAGCCGGCGAAAGCCCGCTGTGCGCTCGTGATTGCGTTCGTTCATGTAGAGCGCGCGATTGAGTTCGATCTGCAGCGCATGCAGTCCCGCGGACGGGTTGCCGTAATGCTCGGTGATGAAGCCGCCGGCATAGGGCTTGTTGCGGCTCACCGTGTAGCCGAGCGAGCGCAGAAGCTGTTCTGCGGTCTCTGCCACCGCCGCGACGCAACTCGTTCCGTAGCGATCGCCGATCACGACGTCGGCGCGGGGGCGGTCGTCACGCGAGCCGGTCGCGGATGGCATCGAATGGCAATCGATCAGCACGGCCGTCCCGAAATCCGAATGCACCTTCGTGAACAGGCGGCGCAGGGCCCGGTGATAGGGCTTGTAGAGGCTCTCGATGCGCCGCAGCGCGTCATCGACCGAGATGCGCTGGTCGTAGATTTCCTGGGCGTCGCCGACAACGCGCGCCACGGTTCCAAGCCCGCCGGCAACCCGCATCGAACGCGTATTGGCGAAGGACGGCAGCCGGCCATCGAACATGCGCGGATCGAGTTCGTAGGGTTCGCGATTCACATCGACATAGCAGCGCGGAAAATGCGCACGCATCATCGGAAAGCCGCGCGGCACCACGCCAGCGATCAATTCGTCGACGAATGAATCCTCGCTTCGCCGCAGTGTGGCATGATCCAGCCGGGCGGCCATCAGAAACGTGCGCGGGTAAACCGAGCCGCTATGCGGTGAGTTGAAGACCACCGGACCGCGGTACTGATCCGGCTCGATCACATCGAATGGGGGGTCGAAATCGTCGGAAACCGTCATCGACACCGATAATTCTTCTGGCCGTTGTGAGTTCGCAACATAGGCGTCCGGACCGCTTTCCGGTATCTTTTTTCGCCGTCCGATGCAGTTTTTTGAACGGGTTTCGTCCGGCGGGCCTTTGCTTTCACCCGATATTTACCGGGCACCCCGCTAATGGATCAGGGGCAGGGAGAAAGCGGCGGGCGCATATCGGCGCCGCCATCTTGCAAACTCGGCCCCGGACATGGAAGCTTGGCCGCCCTACCGGGCGGATCATGAGATCGGTTGAGTTTATGAGTAACGATCTGCCGAAAATCCTGCTTGCTGAAGATGATACCGACATGCGGCGCTTCCTCGTGAAGGCGTTGCAGAATGCCGGCTTCAACGTCGTGTCATACGACAACGGGCTTTCGGCCTATCAGCGGCTGCGCGAAGAGCCTTTCGAATTGCTGCTGACCGATATCGTGATGCCCGAGATGGACGGGATCGAACTGGCGCGCCGCGCCTCGGAGCTCGATCCGGACATCAAGATCATGTTTATCACCGGCTTTGCGGCCGTTGCATTGAATGCCGATTCCCAGGCGCCCAAGCACGCGAAGGTGCTGTCGAAGCCGGTGCATCTGCGCGACCTCGTCAACGAGGTCCAGAAGATGCTGGCGGCCTAAGACTTTCGCGTAAACCATTCCCGGCCTCATAGTGAGAGGCGCCCGACGGGCGCGTCTCGAACCATGTGGCCGCATGTTCATTCACCGCCATTGCCGGGCGTAACCCGGCCGGTTCTGTTGTCATGGCCGGGCTTGACCCGGCCATCCATCTTTTTGTGTGGTGGATTGCCGGGTCACGCAGCTTCGTTGCGCCCCGGCAACGACATTCAACGCCGCCTTCGCAAATCGCTCGCGATCACCTTCGCCGCATTATGACCCGGCGCGCCGGTGACGCCGCCGCCGGGATGCGTGCCCGAGCCGCAGAGATAAAGCCCCGCGACCGGCGAGCGATAGTCGGCATAGCCGAGCATCGGCCGTGCGGAAAAAATCTGGTCGAGCGTCATCGCGCCGTGGAAGATGTCGCCGCCGATCAGGCCGAAATCGCGTTCGAGATCCAGCGGGGTCAGCGCCTTGCGCGCAATCACGCTCTGCTTGAATCCCGGAGCGTATTTGTCGACCGTCGCGATCATCAGGTCCGCGACCTCGTCGCGATGGGCATCCCATGATGCGCCGTCCGGCAATTCCGGCGCGACATGCTGGCAGAACAGGCTCGCGACATGCGCGCCCTTAGGCGCGAGCGAATCGTCAAGCGTCGAGGGAATCAGCATTTCCACGATCGGCGCGCGGCTCCAGCCGAATTTGCGTGCGTCGTCATAGGCGCGGTCCATATACGCAAGCGACGGCGCGATGATGATGCCGGCGGTATGGTGGTCGGCGAGGTCGCGTCCGGGCAGGGCGGTGAAGCTCGGCAGTTCGGAGAGCGCGACATTCATCCGGAAGGTGCCCGATCCGCATTTCCACCGCTTCATGCGCGCGAGAAAGGCCGGTGGCAGCGCCGTGTCCGGTACGAGCCGCTCATAAAGAAGTCGCGGATTGACATTGGCGACGACCGCGCGCGCGCGGAGAACGCGGCCGTCATCCAGCACGACACCGGTGGCGCGGCCCTTCTCGACGATCACTTCGCGGACGCCGGCTTTGGTTTCGATATCGGCGCCGTATGAAGCGGCCGACTTCGCCATCGCCTGGGTGATCGCGCCCATGCCGCCGATGGCATGGCCCCAGATGCCCTTTTTGCCGTTCACCTCGCCGAAGCAATGGTGTAGCAGCACATAGGCCGAGTTCGGCGTGTAGGGGCTGGCGTAATTGCCGACCACGGCATCGAAGCCGAGCACCGCCTTGATCGGATCGCTCTCGAAAAATCCGTCGAGATAATCGGCGGCGGACTTGGCGAACAGGTCGAGAAGTGCGCGCTGGCGCTCCATGTCGAGCTTGCGCAGCCGCTTGCCGACGAAGGCGAGACGCAACGCCTCGCGAAACGAGCGTGCATTCCAGCCCTGCACGAGGTTGGGCGGTTGCTGCAGCACGAGATCGCGCAGCACATCAGTGATGGCCTCGAGCTCCTGCCCATAGGCGTCGTAGGCATCGGCGTCCTTTGTGCTGAACTTTGCGATCTCGGACTTTGTGCGCCCTTCGCCGGTGAGAAGATAGCGGCCGTCTTCGGTCGGCAGGAAGTTCAGCGCGCGGCGCTCGACGATTTTCAGTCCGTGACCGGCGAGATCGAGGTCGCGGATCACCTTCGGATTGAGGAGGCTCACCGTGTAGGCTGCGACCGAATTGCGGAAACCGGGGTGAAACGCCTCGGTCACGGCGGCGCCGCCGACCACCGGGCGGCGCTCCACGAGCTTCACCTTCAGCCCGGCCATGCCGAGATAGGCGGCACAAACCAGACCGTTATGTCCGGCGCCGATGATGAGGACGTCGAAGGATTCGGCCATCGCTCGCCCTTGTCCGCTGCCCGCGGAGCGCGCGGGCGAGTGCGGGAAATTACTCCGCTGCCGCCGCCATGCGCCGCCGCTTCCTGCGAACAAGGCCGAGCAGCGGAATGCCGACCAGCAGGACTGCGATGCCGAACAGCGCGCCGCGCCCTGTATAGACCAGGCTGGAATAGATCAGATAGCCGCAGATCAGGCAGAACAGGATTGGAGTCACCGGATAGAGCGGCACCTTGAACGGTCGAGGATGATCGGGCTCGCGCCGGCGCAGCACGAACAGCGAAATCCCGACCAGCATCAGAAAAAACCAGAACACCGGCGCCGTATATTCGACCATCGCCTTGAAGCCGTCGCGCGCCATCGCGCCGAAACAGATCAGCACGAATGCGATGATGCTCTGCACGATGATCGCATTGCGCGGGTTGTTACGCACGTCGTCCCAGACCCGCAGCTTTTCGAGCGCCAGATCCTGTCCCAGCGCGTGGTAAAGCCGGGCGCCGGTGAAGATGGTCGCGTTCATGGTGGTGAGAGCGGCAACACAGACAATCATGCTGACGATGATGGCGCCGGATTGTCCGAAAGCCAGGCGCATGACATCGGCGGCGATGGCGTCGCTCTTGCGCATGCCTTCGAGACCGAGGGCAAAGAGGTAGCCGATATTCACAAGCACATAGACGAGGGTGACGATGGCGGTGCCCGCCAACAGGAGGCGGACCATGTCGCGCCCGACGTCGCGGACATCGCCCGAAAGATACGCGGCCTCGTTCCAGCCACCGTAAGTCAGCAGAATGAAAACCATTGCGAGGCCGAGCATGCCGTATCCCGGTCCGGAACCTGTGGCGGCAACGGGCGGCTTGCTGCCCAAATTCATCAGCCCAACGACGACCATCATTGCCATGGCGGCGACGAGGATCACGGTCAGGATGTTCTGGGCGATCTTGCTTTGATAAGTGCCGGCAATGTTGACGAGCGTCAGCATGACCAATGCCAGCGCGCCGTAGATCGCAGAGCCATAGCTGCCCAGCGAGAACATCTCCTGAGCGTAATCGCCGAATACAAAGGCGACGGCCGCGATCGCGCCAGTCTGGATGACGGTGGTACGCGCCCAGGCAAACAGGAATCCGACCGGCAAGCCATAGGCGCGGGTCAGAAAATGATACTCGCCGCCGGTGGAGGGATACGCCGCGGCGAGTTCGGAATAGACC
Source organism: Pseudorhodoplanes sp. (assembly GCF_035565855.1). Lineage (GTDB taxonomy): Bacteria > Pseudomonadota > Alphaproteobacteria > Rhizobiales > Xanthobacteraceae > Pseudorhodoplanes. The sequence continues at coordinate 5,922 of NZ_DATMRX010000170.1, read as the reverse complement.
AGCGCGCCAATCAGCGTGGTCAGGCCGCCGCATAGCCAGAGCGCGACAAAAACCCATTCATTGGGACTGAACAGCGCGACGAGTTGCGGTGTCTTGAAGATGCCGATGCCGATGATGATGCCGACCATCATCAGCGCGCCGTCAGTAACGGAGAGACTGGCGCGCGGCGCGTTCGAGCTTTGCGTTGTCATTGAGAAAATCCTGCGCGCCGCGCAAATGTGAGAGGAAAACGGACCGCGAAGATCCGTCTTCCTATTGTGGCCGGTTAGCGAAGGCTGGAAAAGCCCTCCAAGCGATCAGGCCTTGGTGGCCTTCCAGCCGTCTCCGGCAATCGAATCGCCGGAGACTTTGCCGCTATAGGTCTTGCCATCGACCTTGAAGGTGATGTTGGCGCCGGTCAGCTTGCCGTCGGTGATGTCGACGGTCTTGCCGCCGATGTCGGCCTTGCCGGTGAAAAACTGGTATTTCTGATCGAGGTCGAGCGTCATCTTCTGGGCGCCGTCGACCTGCCATTTGCCGCCGACCTTGGCTGGCACGATCCAGAAATACACGTTGCGGCCGTTCACGTTCTCGTGGACCTCCGGCTTCCAGTCACCCATGTCGAAAGCGTGCGAGACGATGCGCGAACCGGGCTTCATGGTGTCGAGGATCTTCGGGCGCAGCCGCAGGTTGATGTCGGTGAGCAGGTACATCGCCATGACATCGGCCTTGCTCAGATCCTCCTCGAACAGATTCGCGATCTTGAATTCGACCTTGTCGGTGACGCCGGCCTTCGCGGCGTTTTCCTTGGCTTCCTTGATGCGCTGCGGGTTGATGTCGACGCCATAGCCGCGCGCGCCGCGCTTTGCCGCCGTCACGACCATGCGGCCGTCGCCGCAACCGAAGTCGATCATGTAATCGCCGGACCCGACCTTGGCGAGTTCGAGCATCCGATCCACCACTTCCTGCGGGGTCGGGACATAGATGACGTCGAGACGCGGCTCCTGCTGCGCTTGAGCCACGCTCGCGGCGACGAGGCCGGCAGCGAGGGTCAGCGCATAGACGGTGGGACGAAACGATACCAGGCGCGAAATCATTCGAAGCTCCCTATGGGCGTGTGCTGTGTTCTTGCGTCCCGGCCGTCGCCCGGGCTGCAAGGCGTACACCTTATGCGCGATCCTTATTCCCTTTATGGCGGCTTTGGAACCGGTTCGCCGTGGCGCAAGGTTTCGCCGAAAGCTTGCTTCATACCGGTCGACAGACTATAGGGGCGCCTCGGTCCGCAACACCGGACACGGGCGCGTAGCTCAGCGGAAGAGCACTACCTTGACATGGTAGGGGTCACAGGTTCGATCCCTGTCGCGCCCACCATCACAGATCCGGACCGCCCGCGATCACCTTGGCCTTGATTGCAAGCCTTTCAGGACCGGTGACGCCGACGCCCCGGGGCGCCTGCGCGCGGGAACTCGTTCACATCGCATTCATGGCAAGTCACACAAAACCGGCTTGGGCTGCGTGCGATCTGCCGATCGGGGCGCGGCGCGGCGACGGGCGTAAAGCTGGCCGATCGCCGACCTATCGCATTTCTCTGGGGGAGCTGAATCATGAAGAAAACAATGACGAAATTTGCGCTGGCAGCTGCGGTTGTCGCGCTCGCGATCGCTGGCTCGGCCGGTGACTCGATGGCAAAGGGCAAGAAGAAGGCCGCCGCGGCCTGCACGCCCGGAGCTCTGAAGACGGCCGCCTGTGGTCCGGCCGGCTGCACGATGCAGCGTTGCTGGGCCGACGGGAAATGGTATCCGTCGCTGCTCGCCTGCTGGTCGCCCTGGTGCCCGAAGTAACCGTACCATCAGCCTGATCTGTTGAAAGAGGCCTGCGTCGGGGCGGTAAGCGCCGCCGCGGGCTTCTGTCGCAGCCGAACATCTGTCTCGTCTTGAACGATCGCAATTCACTGGGGAGTGAAGCAAACGCTCGCAGCCGCCGTGGTCGGCGTGGCCATGGTCGGCACCAGCGCAGACAGCATGGCGCGGGGTGCCAAGTAGGCGTCTTAGGGCACGGTGCGGGTCACCAAGACCACGTGCGCAAGTAGGGCTGCCGCTTCCAGCGCTGCTGGTGGACTGGCGAACATGGCGTCTGGGACCCGTCGGCCGCGTTCTGCCTCTCGCCTTGGTGCCCGAAATATTGAGGAAAATCCCGGCCGCATGTCGCGTGGCATGCGGCCTTCTTTCTGTCGATATTGAGGTATCTTGATAGGGTTTCGGGCCCTTTCCGGGTTTGACTTCCTGTCCGCAAATCCCTAGTTTCCGCGCGAACCCGGCCGCGCTTGCGCGGCCATTTTTGATGCGGCCTCATGGCCGCCAGATCCGAGAACGGCCATGAAAGTCCGCAATTCGCTTCGTTCCCTGCGCGCCCGCCACCGCGACAATCGCCTCGTGCGCCGCAAGGGCCGCGTTTACATCATCAACAAGACGCAGAAGCGCTTCAAAGCCCGCCAGGGCTGATCCGCAACGAGGAAAGGTCGCGCCGGCGCAATTTCACGCAGGCGTGACGTTATTGCGGGCTTGCCCGTCCGGCAGGGCGGCGCTTAAGTTCGTGCGCATGCGAACCATGCTGTCCAGGACGGCTGCCGTCGCGCTGATCGGCGCGCTGGCAGTTTGCGCGCCATTTTTTCCAGCTGCGGCTCAGGACCGCAATTCCGGTGAGGATCGGACCTTCGCCGAACCGCCGGCCAAGCTTCCGAAGGTGCCACGCGGGCAGGATATCGACTTCCTGTTCGGCGCGCTTAAGGCCGCGCCCAGTCCGGAGGCCGCCAAGGCGATCGAGGGCCGCATCTGGGCTCTGTGGATGATTACCCCGAGCGATACCGCCTCGCTCCTGATGAACCGCGTTCGCAGCGCGGTCGATGCCAAGAATCTCGATCTTGCGGTGACGCTGCTCGACTCGATCGTGGTGCTGCGTCCCGATTATGTCGAAGCCTGGAATCGCCGCGCGACGCTCCACTATCTGCGCAAGGATTTCACCCGCTCGCTTCAGGATCTCCGCCAGACGCTGGCGCGCGAGCCGCGGCATTTCGGTGCCCTCGCCGGGCTCGGTCTGATCATGCAGGAGCTCGGCGAGGACAAGCGCGCCCTCGAGGTTTATCGCAAGGCGATCGAGGTCAACCCGCACATGCCGCGCATTCCCGATTTGATCAAATCGCTGACCGAGAAGGTCGAAGGGCGGGAGATCTAACCGGCGTCGGGCTGACTTGCCGTTTGGGTGCCGGCGAGAAGCGAGCTCTCGCCGACTGTACTCAGTCCAGAGAGAGATTGAGCGATTTGATCAACGGCAACCACACCGCGCGGTCGTCCTGGACAAGTTTTGCGAACTCCGCGGAGTTGCGGACCATCGGAAGCACGCCGGCTTCGCTGAACCGCTTGAGAACATCAGCATCGTTCAGCGCTGTGTTGAGCGACGTGCGCAGCCTCTCGATTGCGGCCGGCGGCGTCTTGGCCGGGACGATCAATCCCTGCCAAGCATAGACGTCGTAATCCTTAATTCCGCTTTCCTCGACCGTGGGAACGTCCGGCAGGACCTGCAAGCGTTCCTTGGTTGAAACTGCAATAGGCCGCGCCTTGCCCTCGCGGATAAGGCCGACGCTCGCTGCAAGATCGACGTACATCACCGAAATTGAACCGGCGAGGAAATCCAGAAGGGCGGGAGCGACGCCGCGGTAGGCGATCGGCGTGATGTCAATGCCGGCCCGATACTTCAGCATCTCCATCGCCATTTGAATCGGATGCCCGATTCCGCCCGAGCCGTAATTTAGTTTGCCCGGGTCCTTTTTTGCAATCGCGATCAAATCCTTCAGATCTTTGACCGGCATTGACGGCTGGACGATCAGGACCATCGGCAGCTTTGCGATGGTGCTGACAAGCGCGAAATCCTTGTCGGCATCGTAGGGCAGTTTCTTGTAGAGCCCGAGATTGTAGACCAGCTCACCATTGCCGGTATTTGCGATCGTATAGCCGTCACCTGGGGCCTTGGCAGTAGTATCCATTGAAAGGATGCCGGCGGCGCCCGGCTTGTTTTCGATCACCAGCGGCTGCTTGAGGTCCGGTGCCATCTTCTGAGACAGCACGCGCGCAAGGAAATCCGATGCTCCGCCCGCAGGATAACCGACCATCCATTTGATCGGCCGATCCGGATAGGGCTGCGCGATCGCGGATGTCGTTATGGCAAGCGTGCCGCACACGATTGCTGCTGAAATCATTCTTCTTAGAAGTGGCATGCGGATCTCCCTATGCGCGTTTTGGTTGTTGTTCGCTGGCTCTTTGCGGCCAGGTTTCGTCGGTGATCGTCGTTTGACAAATAAGACGAAAATCTGACAATAATGTCAACTGTGCGATGAAGGCAAGAACCCGTCGAAACAAGAGCCGGGAACGCCGAACAGGGAGATCAGTGATGAGCCTGTCCAAGACGGTTGCTGGCAAGGTCGGGCAGACACTCGCCGAACTTGGTGCGCGTCAATGCTTCGGCGTGATTGGGACGGCCAATTTCAAGGTCACGCACGCACTCATCAATTCAGGTGTTCGCTATGTACCGGCGCGGCATGAGGGCAACGCAGCGACAATGGCAGATGCGTACGCGAAGGCGACGGGCGAACTCACGTTGCTCAGCGTGCATTCAGGGCCGGGGCTGACCAACGCTTTGACCGGAATTGGTGAAGCAGCCAAAAGCCGGACGCCGTTGCTGGTGCTTGCCGGAGACGCGCCTGTCGGGGGCGTCACGTCCAATTTCTATTTCGATCAAGGCGCAATGGCGCAGTCGGTTGGGGCCGTGGCGGAGCGAGTGCATTCGGCACATACTGCTCTGAACGATACGGTTCGCGCCGTAACGCGCGCGATGCGCGATCGTCAAACAGTGGTGTTGAGCCTCCCAATCGATTTGCAGGATCAATTGGTGCCCGAGGGCATTTCAGCACCCGGCATGCCGACTCCCGTGGGGCCGATCATTCCGGCCACGGAGGCGATTGAGAGCCTTGTAGAAGACATTCTGAAAGCGAAACGGCCGGTCATTCTCGCCGGGCGGGGTGCGGTGATCTCCGGCGCCGAGCAAGGTCTCCTCGAACTCGGCGATCGCATCGGTGCGGTGATGGCGACTACCGTATGCGGACATGGCTTGTTTAACGGCAATCCCTGGTCGATCGGGATATCCGGTGGTTTCGCTTCTCAGTACGCGGCGAAGCTGGTGGCGCAAAGCGATCTCGTCCTTGGCTTCGGCGCGACATTCACGCAGTGGACGACGCGCATGGGCCGGATGATCACTCCAAAATCCATCCTTGCGCAGATCGATATCGATGCGAGCCGCCTCGGCATGCAGCGACCGGTACGGCATGCGATCCAGGGTGATGCCGACGCGACTGCGCGCGCCATTCTCAAAGAACTCGACCGTCGTCAATCGACCTCGGCGCGGACCGGATGGCGCAGCGAAAAGCTGCGGCAGGAGATAGCGGCAGGCTCCAGTCACAATGAACCTTATGACGACGAATCGGACGGAAACGTCATCGATCCGCGCACCCTGAGCAAAGCCCTCGATCGCATCCTGCCCAAGGAACGCGCGTTGGCTTCTGACGCTGGCCACTTCATGGGATGGGCTCCGCGCTATCTCCGGGTCCCGGATGCGCGCGCCTGCTGCATGAGCTTTTCGTTTCAGTCGGTCGGGCTTGGAATGGGTTCGGCGATCGGGCTTGCCACCTCGCAGCCGGAGCGACTGGCGGTTCTGGTCACCGGCGATGGCGGTTTCTTTATGTCGCTGTCTGATCTGGAAACCGCGGTCAGGCTTGGGCTGCGTCTGTGCATTGTGGTCTATGACGACGAAGCTTACGGCGCGGAAGTCCATCGCTTCCGGCGCGACGGCCTGAATGTCGATTTCGTGCAATTTCCTGGCGCCGACATCGCCTCC
>NZ_DATMRX010000169.1:0-2210 GCF_035565855.1 Pseudorhodoplanes sp. | reverse complement strand
GCCTGCCATCCTTCTTGGTGTCGACGTTTTCGAGCGACACCGATCCGGCCGAAAAATGCGAGACGATCTCGCCCGTTTCGGCTTTCACGATGGCGATGTGGTTGTTCTCCTGCAGGGTCACGGCGATCTCGCCGGCCTCGTTGAAGTCGACGAATTCAGGTTCGGCATCTTCCGGCGCGATTTCGGCAAGGCCGTTCAGGTCGACGGTACGGATGGTGGCGCAGTCGGGCGCACCGTCTTTCAGGGAGACGATCTTGAGGTTGCCGGCGGGAAGCTGCGGGATCTCGCCGTCGTTGAGGTCCTCGTCGCGCTCGTTCTCGATGGCGACGGCGAGGAAGCGGCCGTCCTTGCTCACCGCCACCGAATCCGGCTGGCCGCCGAGATCACAGGAGGCTTCGATCGTCTTCGAGGCGATGTCGATGACTGTCAGGTTTCCGGAAGGTTCGGTGTAGCTCTTCGAGGTGTTGACGCCGGCCAGAACCCTGTTGCCGATGACGGCGACGGAGGTGGGCTCGCCGTCGATCCTGACGATGCCGCCGGCCTTCGGCGCTTTCGGGTCGGTGATGTCGATGAAGCCGACGGCGCCCAGCGGGCTGTCGGAATAGACGAGCGTATTGCCGTCTTCAGTGGCGGTGATGATCTCGGAGGATGTCGCCGTGGCCGGATCGGTGCCTTCGGGCAGGTTGGAGGCGACCGGGAACGTGGCGATACGGTTGAAGACCTGATCGGCGTGAGCCGGCAGGGAAACGGATGCGGCAAGTGCGGCCATGGCCGCGACAAGTGACGAACGGGTGCGCATGGGATCTCTTTCCCTCATGAGAAGAATGCGCATTCCCTTTGTGCCATCGGTATTTCAGCCCGATGACGGTTTCGCGACACAAGCATGACGTTCCGGAGCGTGCTTCTTTCGGCCCGGATTTTCTTGCTCTCGGGCTCGAACGCGGTTATAGGAAAGCGGATTTTCCCTTTTTCGGTGGCTTGTAAAACCACCGCCCGCGTAACGGGACGCGGGCGAACGAGAGGATTTTATTCGATGGCAAATACGCTTCTCATGCCGAAGGCGACCGCCGTCTGGCTGGTCGACAACACCGCGCTTTCCTTCGACCAGATCGCCCAGTTCTGCGGCTTGCATCCGCTCGAAGTGAAGGCGATCGCCGATGGCGAATCGGCGCAGGGCATCAAGGGCATGGACCCGGTGATCACCGGCCAGCTCAGCCGCGAGGAGATCGCGCGCGGCGAGCAGGACCAGAACCATCGCCTGAAGCTTTCCGAGCCGAAGGTGCGGGTGCCGGAGACCAAGCGCAAGGGCCCGCGCTACACGCCGCTGTCCAAGCGTCAGGATCGTCCCAATGCGATCCTGTGGCTGGTGCGCAACCATCCCGAGTTGAAGGATGCGCAGATTTCGCGTCTGGTCGGCACCACCAAGTCGACCATCGAGCAGATCCGCAACCGCAGTCACTGGAATGCGGCCAATCTGGTGCCGATGGATCCGGTGACGCTGGGGCTGACCTCGCAGATCGACCTCGACATCGAGGTGCAGCGCGCTTCCCGCAACCGCGAGGTTCAGCCCACCGGTGATACGCTGCTGCCGGCTTCGCTCACCGAGCGCCTCGACCCGCAGGCCGATGCACCACGCGACGAGGATGCGGAGCTGGACGCGGATGCCGTGTTCGCCAAGCTCTCGGCGCTGAAGGGCGCGGAGCCGGAAGAGGACGACGAGGAATAAGCCTCGCCTCGATATTTATTCAAAAAGCGCGGGCCTGACCCGCGCTTTTTTATTGCGGTTTCAGCGGCGGATCAGCCGGGTGACGGCAATGCCGCAAATCATCGAGGCGACGAAGATCAGTGCGGCGGGTTCGCCCAGTCCGAGCGCCGGGATTGAGCCGCCGGGGCAGAAACCGGCGATGCCCCAGCCGATGCCGAACAGGCCCGCTCCGGCCAGCAGCGGCAAGTCGATCTCTTTGCGGGCCGGCAGGTGGAAGCTGGTGTCGCAAAGCGGCGCCGGGTTTTTCAGAACAAGCCGGTAGCCGATTGCCGTGACGATCAGCGCGCCGCCCATGACGAAGGCGAGCGAGGGGTCCCACGTTCCGGCAACATCGAAGAAATTCAGCACCTTGGCCGGATTGATCATGCCGGAAAGCGCGATGCCGGTTCCGAAGACGAGGCCGATCAGCAGGGCGGTGATCATGCGCGACATCACAGCCCTCCCA
>NZ_DATMRX010000168.1:0-8592 GCF_035565855.1 Pseudorhodoplanes sp. | reverse complement strand
GTCCGCGCTTGTCGATGGGGCCAGGTCTTCAGCCGGCTTCGAAGCCTCAACCTCCGGCGCCGGAACAGGCGCGGCGGCGGGTGCTACGACCTCCGCCGCCTTCTCAAGCGGCGCAACAGGCGCTGGCGGAGTCACCGCCTCCACCGGCTGATCGTCGGAGGCAAGCGGAGGCACGGGCGCACGCGCCTGCGGCGCCGGTGCAGCCTCGGGCGCGGCCGGGGCCACAGCCTGCGGGGCAGGCGCAGCCTCGGGTGCAGCCGGCGCGACAGCCTGCGGTGCGGGCGCCGGTGCTGCGGGCGCGGGAGCTGCGGGTTCGGCGGCTTGCGGAGCGGCGGGCGGCGCCGGCTCGGCCTTCACCGGCTCTGCGGTCTCAGGCTTGGGCAGCGCTGCGACGAAATAGGCGTCGTCGGCGGCCGAAATATAGAAGCTCGGCACCTGCTCACCCGCGGTGGCGCTCACGACATCGCCCCGCACCTTCTTCATCAGGGCGATCAGTTCGAGTCCCGGCTCCTCGATATGCCTGAGCAATGCTGCGGTGTACGGGCTGTTGCGCCCCTCGCCGTCCGCCACCTTGCGGCCTGCACCGGTGGCGAAGCTGACCAGCACATTCTTCGGCTCATCGACCTGTTTCTTCAGGCCGGAGGGTAGTTGCCGCTTCTGCGCCTCGATGAACGGATCGTTGCGCGCAGCGTCGATGAACACCATGCCGACCTTCTCGACGTCCTCGAGCTGTTCGAGAATTTCCGGCAGGCTAAGCGAAGCCTTCGTGATGTCCGCGAGATTGCGCGCCTGCCCGTCAGTGGCCAGCAGCCATGACACGCCATCGGCCTGCAGCGCATGGCCGGAATAGAAAACCACCGCGACCTCGGCGAGCTTTGCCTTGTCGCCGAATGCCTTCAGGCTGCGCCGCATCTCGGCAACCGGCGCATTGCTCAGCGTCGTGACCGCAAATCCGATCCGCTTCAAGGCTTCGCCCATATCGGCGGCGTCGTTGACCGGATTCTTGAGCGAGAACACGTTCTTGTATTCCGAATTGCCGATCACCAGCGCGACCTTCTTGTCCTGCGCGAAAGCGGGTTGCGCCGCCAATAGACCCGCCGCAATCGCAGCGGCGCCGGCGAAGTGAAACAGTCTGTGGAGCATGGGTCCTCTCCGTCCTTTCGAACGCTCTCGGCGGCAGCGCATGCTGATGCGGGCGGCCTCTTGCAGCCCGTGCGGTGAACGATCGAACATCACGACTCTTCCGCAAAGCGGACAGTCATTGCGAGCCGTAGGGGTGGTCGCTCGCAGACGGCGTCCGGTTCAAGTCTGCATCAAAGTTTCGACGGCCGCCAATCCTTGTTCCGGGGCGACGGAGGTCCAGCCCGGCATCTGGTTACGGAACCAGGTGACCTGCCGCTTGGCATAGCGGCGGGTGTCCATGATCGAGCCGGCCGCAGCCTCCTCCAGCGAAATTTCGCCGCGGAGATGACGGCACAGCCACGGCACGCCATGCGCTTTCATCGCCGGCAGCGTATCGGGCAGCTGGCGCGCAGCGAGCGCCCGCACTTCGTCCAGCGCGCCTTCCCGCAACATCCCCGCAAACCGCGTCTCGATGCGTGCTTTCAGCTCCTCACGCCCCGGATTGAGGAAAATCTTGGCGGCGTTGTCCGGCTCGATCACCGGGGGGAGACCATCGCGGTGCCATTCCGCAATGGTGCGGCCGGTGCCGTCGAGCACCTCCAGCGCGCGCAGAATGCGCGAGCGGTCGCGTGGCATGATGCGCGAGGCCGCAACCGGATCGCGCCTGGCGAGTTCGGCATGAAGCGCCTCCACCCCCTCGCTCGCGAGCCGCGCACGCAGCCGGTCCCGGATCGCCGGGTCGGTCGGCGGGATCGCGGCGAGGCCGCTGGTCAGCGCCCGGAAATAGAGCCCGGTGCCGCCGACGAAGATCGGGAGACGCGCATCCGGCAGGTCAGCGATGATGCGTGCGGCGTCGGCGATATAGCGCCCGGCCGAATAATTCACCGACGCATCGACATGGCCGAACAGGAGATGCGGAACGCGCGCCTCCTCTTCAAGGGACGGCCGCGCGGTGAGGACACGCAGGTCGCGATAAACCTGCATGGAATCGGCATTGATGATGACGCCGCCAAGCCGTTCGGCCAGCGCCAGCGCAAGGGCCGACTTGCCGCTGGCGGTCGGCCCTGCGATAAGCACGGCCTTCCTCATTGCAGCGTCCACGCATGACTCATGTCGCGACCCTCATCGCCGCCCCCGATACGCGCCTGACGGACGAGCGGATCGCGCATGCGCGCGCCGCGCTCCCGCAGGCCACCGATATACAATGGCTGGCGAGCGGCGTGGCAGCCGATATCGGCTTCATGCCGGGCGCCCGCGCCGATATCCGGGCCTTGAGCGAGCACCTGCGCACAGCGCTCGACGGCGCCGCAATCGACATCGCCATCCAGCCACTCGCCGATCGCCGCAAGAAGCTGCTCGTGGCCGACATGGATTCCACCATGATCGGTCAGGAATGCATCGACGAACTGGCCGATCTCGTCGGGCTCAAGGCCCATGTTTCGGCCATCACCGAACGCGCGATGCGCGGCGAAATCGCCTTCGAGCCGGCCCTGCGCGAGCGCGTCGCGCTTTTGAAGGGCTTGCCGGTTTCGGTCGTGGACGACGTGATTGCCAATCGCATCACGCTGACGCCGGGCGCGCGGACGCTCGTCGGCACGATGCGCGGCCACGGCGCCCATACGGTGCTGGTGTCGGGCGGATTCTCGCTGTTCACCCGCGAGATCGCGGAGATGATCGGGTTCGACGAGAACCATGCCAACACCCTTCTGGTCGAGAACGACACGCTGACCGGGATGGTCGAGGAGCCGATCCTCGGCCGCGAGGCCAAGCTCGATACGCTGCTCGAAGTGGCGCGCTATATGCAATTGCCGCTGACGCAAACCATTGCCGTGGGCGACGGCGCCAACGATCTCGCGATGATCGGGCGTGCCGGGCTCGGCGTCGCCTACCATGCCAAGCCGGCCGTGGCCGAAGCCGCCGATGTCAGGATCGACCATGGCGACCTGACCGCGCTTCTCTATCTGCAAGGCTATCGGCGCGACGAATTCGTGGAGGAATAGCGAGGTGCCGTTCCGGGCCGCGGACATCAAGTCCGCGAACCCGGAATCCAGAGTGCGATGGCTGCTTATTGCAGGCTCAGCGTCACGAACCGCAATTCGCCTTCGGGGTTGGCGACCAGCAACAGCGCGAGCTTGCGGCCATCCTTTTTCAGCTTCTCGATCCGCTTCTGGAAGTCGTCGGTGGTGCCGATCGCTTCCTGCGCCACTTCGACGATGGTGTCGCCGGCGCTGAGCCGCTTTTCGGCCGCGGCCGAGTTCTGGTCGATGCCGGTGATCACCACGCCCTTGACGCTGTCCTTGATCTTGTAGCGCTTGCGGAGCTCGGGCGAGATATTGGCGAGGTCGAGCCCGAGCGCCTTCTGCACCACGGTCTTGTCGTCGGGCTTGGCGTCGCTCTGCACCGAAGCCGGACGCGCCTTCTCCGCATCCTCCAGACGGCCAAGCTTCACCGTCTTCTTCTCTTCCTTGCCCTTGCGGAGCACGATGACTTCGACGTCCTTGCCGACCGGCGTATCGGCGACGATCCGAGGCAGGTCGCGCATCTCCTTGATGTCGCGGCCGTCGAAGCGGATGATGATGTCGCCGGCCTCGATGCCGGCGGGCTTGGCCGGGCCTTTTTCATCGACGCCCGCAATCAGCGCGCCGCGGGCCTGTTTCAGCCCGAGGCTCTCGGCGATGTCGTCTGTCACCTGCTGGATGCGCACGCCGAGCCAACCGCGCCGCACTTCCTTGAACTCGCGCAATTGATCGATCACGGTCATCGCGACCTTGGACGGCACGGCGAAGCCGATGCCGATCGATCCGCCCGAGGGCGAAATGATCGCGGTGTTGATGCCGATCACCTCGCCTTCGAGGTTGAACAGCGGACCGCCGGAATTGCCGCGGTTAATGGCGGCGTCGGTCTGGATGTAATTGTCATAGGGGCCGGACTGGATGTCGCGGTTGCGCGCCGACACGATGCCCGCGCTGACAGAGCCGCCCAGGCTGAACGGATTGCCGATCGCAATCACCCATTCGCCGAGCCGCAGTTTGTCGGAATCGCCGAACTTGACCGCCTTCAGGGGCTTCTCCGGCTTGACCTGCAAAAGCGCGAGATCGGTCTTGGGATCGCGGCCGAGGACTTCCGCCTTCAGGCGCGATCCGTCGTTGAATATGACGTTGATCTCTTCGGCATCCGCGATGACGTGATTGTTGGTGACCACGAGGCCGTTCGGATCGATGACGAAGCCGGACCCGAGCGAGGAGGTGCGGCGCGGCGCGCGATTTTCGCCCTGACCGCCGGGACCGCCCGGACCACCGCGGCGGTTCTCGAAAAAGTCCTTGAAGAATTCCTCGAACGGCGAGCCCGGAGGAACTTGCGGCGATTGTTCCTCTCCGCGCCGCTCCGGCCGCTCCGGCTGGCGAGGCCCACCGGGCCGCACCTGAGCCTCGACCCGCTGCGAGGTCGAGATATTCACGACCGCGTCGATGACGGATTCTGCTACGTCGGCGATTTTCTCCGGTCCGCGCGCCTGCGCAGAAACCGAAAGTACCGGCAGCATCACCAACGCCGCAGCCATTCCGGCGAGAGCCGGCCGAAACGCTTTGAAAATCATTGCGATAGGAGCCGTCATGGCTGCCAATTCTCCTGCAGATCGTGTTTCAGACTGCCCATCTCGCAGCGCTGAAGCAAGGATAATACCGAGAACCAACGGGGACGTGATTTTGCGGCGCAAATGCGGCCCTCACCGCATAAACACCGCTCAGCCCCGAATGAGCCAGATCACCGCGATTCCGATCAACGCGGAACCGATCCCGACCGAGCGCAGGACATGGTCCGGGGTTTCGAGCACGTGCGCCATGGCCTGTTTTGCGGCGCCAGGAAACGCCGCAAACATCAGCCCCTCAAGAACGAGCACCAGCCCGATCGCAACGATAAAGTCCCACATCCCCCGCTTCTATCGATCGTGCGCAGCTCAATTCGCTGCCGCGTTCGGCGAGCCCGGCGTGGCCGGAGCCTTTGGCGGCGTCACGTTCGGCATCTTGCCAGACGGATCGACAAAATAGCGGAAGAATTCCGAATCCGGCTTTAACACCATGCGGGTATCGTTGTTGCCGAGGCCGGATTCATAGGCCTGCATCGAACGATAGAAGGCGAAAAAGTCGGGATCCTTGCTGTAGGCCTCGGCGAAGATCCGGTTGCGGGTCGCATCGCCCTCACCGCGGATCTGCTCGCCCTTGGCATTGGCCTCGGCCAGCAGCACGGTGACCTCACGATCGGCGCGCGAGCGGATTTCCTGTGCCCGTTGCGAGCCTTGTGCACGGAACTCGGCAGCTTCACGCTGACGCTCGGTCTGCATGCGCTGATAGACCGCCTGGCTGTTGGCGTCGGGCAGGTCGGCACGCCGGATCCGGACGTCGACCACGTTGATGCCGTAGCGCTGGGCCTCGCGATCGAGCTGCTCGCGGATGCGCCGCATCAACTCGTCACGCTCGTCGCGCACCACGCTCTGGAACGAGGATTCGCCGAGCACGCGGCGGAGCGCCGCGTTGAGGAGGGTCGCCAGCTGCGAATTTGCGGCCGGGACCGTGCCGATCGCCTGATAGAAGCGCAGCGGATCGACGATCTTGTAACGGGCGAAGGCATCGACCACGAGCCGCTTCTGGTCGGAGGCGATGATTTCCTGCGCCGGATTCTCAAGATCGAGGATGCGCTTGTCGACATAGACGACGTTGTCGATGAACGGCGCCTTGAAATGCAGACCGGGTTCGGTCACCACCCGGATCGGATTTCCGAGCCGGATGACGATCGCCTGGCGCGTTTCGTAGACGGTGAACAGGGCGCTGTAGCCGACAAAGGCTGCAACCACCGCAAGGACCAGCAGCACGCCGCCCGCAATACCGAGTTTCATGATGGCCTCCTAGCGGCGCTGCGCTTGCGGTTGCTGCTGCTGCGGCTGTGCGGGCCGCGGCCGGTTCTGATCGAGCGACAGATACGGCACGACGCCCGAACCGCCGGAGCCGGTGCCCGGATCAAGGATGATCTTGTCGGTGCCGCTCAGGAGCCGCTCCATGGTTTCCAGATAGAGCCGCTGGCGCGTGACTTGCGGCGCCTTGGCGTATTCCTGGTACACCTGATTGAAGCGCGAGGTTTGACCCTGGGCTTCGGCGACCGCCTGCTCGCGATAGGCTTCCGCATTCTGCAGGATCTGCGCGGCACGGCCGCGGGCTTCCGGCACCACGCGGTTGGCATAGGTCTGCGCCTCGTTCTGCGCGCGTTCGAGGTCGGCGCGCGCCGCCTGAACGTCGCGGAAGGCGTCGATCACCTGTGCCGGCGGGTCGACCTTCTGCAACTGGACCTGCGTGATCAGGATGCCCGAATGATACTCGTCGAGCGTCTTCTGCATCAGATCATGAACCGCGTTCTCGATGTTCTGACGGGCTCCGGTCAGGATCGGCTGGATGTTGGAGCGGCCGACCACTTCGCGCATCGCGCTTTCGGCGACAGCTTTCACGGTGCCTTCCGGATACTGGATGTTGAACAGGAACTGGCCCGCGCCCTTGTCCGGCTTGATCTTCCACAACACGGCGAAGTCGACATCGACGATATTCTCGTCGCCGGTCAGCATCAGGCTTTCTTCCGGCACGTCGCGGGTCGTGGTGCCGCGCCGCGCATCGTCGACGATGCGCATGCCGACATCGATGCGGTTGATGCGTTCGATATTGACCTTCTGGACCGCGCCGATCGGATAAGGCCAGGTGTAACCCCAGCCCGCGGGTGCATCGCGCACATACTTGCCGAAGCGCATCACCACGCCGAGTTCGCCGGGCTGCACCACGAAGAATCCGGAAATGCCCCACAGGAACAGCGCCGCAAGCAGCGCGACGACGACGCCGATCTTGCCGCCGAAGCTACCGCCCGGAAGCACCGTCTTCAGCTTGTCCTGGCTGCGCCGGAGCAAATCCTCCAGATCCGGTGGCTGAGCTCCGCCGCTCGGCTGTGGCCCCGAACCCCAAGGTCCCTTCGGCCCCGAACCCCACGGGCCGCCACCACCGCCCTGATTACTCCACGGCATCTTGATCCTCCTTGGCGCAGCCGATCGGTCTGTCGCCCATGTTCCGCGGGGTTATAGGGGACCACCCAGTCCCTTACAACGCGCGCTCATGCCGCGCCGGCACGCTGATAATGAACAATAGTAAAGCCATATTCGTCGTCCGGCCCCTTAGGCTGCGGCAGCCGTTCGGCTTCGCGCCAGACCGCGGGGTCGAGATCGGGGAAATAGGTATCCCCCACCGGTTTTGCATGGACCAGCGTCAATATGATGCGATCTGCCAGGGGCAGGGTCTGGGCGAAAATCTCGGTCCCGCCGATCACCGCGATCGTATCGGCGCCGCGCCGGAGCGCGTCGCCCCGCGCCGCCGCGAGCGCCGGTTCGACGCCGGGCGCCACCAGAATGCCGGGGGCGGCAAAGTCGGGCCGCCGCGTGATGACGATATTGGTCCGTCCGGGAAGCGGCTTGCCGATCGAGTCATAGGTCTTGCGACCCATCACCACCGGCCGATCCATGGTGACGCTCTTGAAAAATTTCAGGTCGGACTTGATGCGCCACGGCAGCTTGTTGTCGCGCCCGATCACACCGTTTTCGGCGACCGCAACGACGAGGACGATGGCAATCCCGCGCGGCCGCGTCGCGCCTTCGGTCACACCGCAACCTCGGCCTTGATGTGCGGATGCGGGTCGTATCCCGTCAGGGCAAAATGCTCATAGCGGAACGCGAAGATGTCGCGCACCGAAGGATCGATCGTCATCACCGGCAACGCGCGCGGACTGCGCGACAATTGCAGCGCCGCCTGCTCGCGATGATTGAGATAAAGGTGCGCGTCGCCGAGCGTATGAATGAATTCGCCGGGCTTCAGCCCTGACACCTGCGCGACCATCATCGTCAGCAAGGCATAGGACGCGATGTTGAACGGCACGCCGAGGAAGATGTCGGCCGAGCGCTGATAGAGCTGGCACGACAGGCGGCCTTCCGCGACATAGAACTGGAACAGGCAGTGACAGGGCGGCAGCGCCATCCTGCCGATATCGGCGGGATTCCATGCCGTGACGATCAGCCGGCGGGAATCCGGATTGCGTTCGAGATCGCGCATCAGGTTCGCGATCTGGTCGATCGTTCCGCCATCGCGTGACGGCCAGGAACGCCATTGCGCGCCGTAGACCGGACCGAGATCGCCGTGCTCGTCCGCCCATTCGTCCCAGATGGTGACGCCGTTGTCGCGCAGATATTTGACGTTCGTGTCGCCGCGCAGGAACCACAGCAATTCGTGGATGATGGATTTGACGTGGAGCTTCTTGGTGGTGACGAGCGGAAAGCCCTCGCGCAGATCGAAACGCATCTGATGGCCGAACACCGACAATGTGCCGGTGCCGGTGCGGTCGCGCTTCTCCACGCCATCCCGCAGGACGTGTTCCATTAGATCGAGATATTGC
>NZ_DATMRX010000167.1:0-7619 GCF_035565855.1 Pseudorhodoplanes sp. | reverse complement strand
GTGCGGGCGGCCGCGCCCGCGACGCGGCGCTTCGCCTCGGCAGCGACGTCATAGGCTGCGTCTTCCGCCATTCTCCCGAGCGGTGCGAGGGTCGTCTTCTCAATTTCCGTCGAAGGAAACAGCGCCGCGATCAGTGAGCCCGTGGCGAGGCCGCCCAGCGCGACGGCCATGGGATGGGTTTCCACCATATCTCCGACCGATTTTTGAGCGGTTCGGACGGCCCGGCGAGAGCGATCCGACGCGGCCTGACCGATCTCGGACGCGGCCTTTCCGAGTTCGGACGCCTTGCTGCCAATGGTCTCGGTCACGCTGT
Source organism: Pseudorhodoplanes sp. (assembly GCF_035565855.1). GTDB lineage: Bacteria > Pseudomonadota > Alphaproteobacteria > Rhizobiales > Xanthobacteraceae > Pseudorhodoplanes. The sequence goes on along the minus strand of NZ_DATMRX010000167.1, from coordinate 7,306 downwards.
CCATGCGCTCGCGAAGATCGCCAGCAGCGTCCGTAAAACGATTGGCAGTTGCTCCGCCGTCGCTCTCGTCGCCCGCGGCCGCCTTTCCGCGGTGCCGACGCTTCTGTGCGGTTTTTGCGGTCTTGTTGCGCATCAGAAGCGCCACGCCGGCACCGAGCAGGAGCAGACCTTCCGGATTGCGCCGCAGGCTTTGCGCTATTCGTTCGATGGCATTCATGAGAGCGTTTCCTTGACCACCGCGATATCGCGGCTGATTTGATTGACGGTGCGATGCGGAAGTGATGAACGCGCCATGGCGGAGCGCCCGGCAAGAAAAGCGGCAAGAGCGATGAGTGCGAGCGCGCCCGTCACGATCAGGCAAGCCCAATGCGCAGCAAGGCCAGTCGCAATCAGTGCGAACACGATCGTCTGGCAGAGCAGGAGCAGGGTGATCAGGCCAAACACGCCGCTGACAGCAAAGAAGGCCGCCGCCTTCGCATGACCCGCAGCGGCTGATGCGATTTCGGTCTTGGCGAGCTGGATTTCCTGCCGCAGGAGCAGAGACACATCATCGAACAAGCCGGACAGGGCTCGCACTAGCGCTGAGGATTGCAGCGTATCAAGCATCCTCAAGCTCCTCGGCTTCCTCACTCAGCCCATCCGCTGCGGATATGCCGCGAGCGGAGCGAATCGAGCGATAGGCGAGGAAGCCGGCGAGCGCGGCGAGGCCAAACACGAGCGCGGGCTGACGGCGCGTAAAGCCCGAGACCTGATCCCAGACCTCTTCGGCATTCATCGCGCCCGCGGCGTCAGCGTATGTGTCGAGCCGATCGGCGGCCGCAGAAACGGCGCTGGCCAATCCAGGAGCATTGGGTTCGAGGCTTTGGGCGGCGCTTCGTGCCGCCTGTGCAGCATATCCCACATAGGCTGCGCCGTTTTCGACCTGCTGATCGAGCAATTGCCAGGCGTCGCGTTGAATTGACGTCGCGGCATATTTGGCGGTTTCCGTAGCGCGCGCGGTCAGTCCCTCGCTCGCATCGTTCTCGCTTGCATCGTTGATGTTGGTGCGGCCCTTTCGGCGGGCGCGCGCGCGATGATCGCTCATGAAAGCTCCTCCATTGTTCCCAGAACCAAGATTTGCTGTCTTTGTTCCCGCCGGTCCGGCGGACGTATTCGGACGCTTCGCAACACCAGCGCAGCCAGGAGGTGGTGGCTGCGACGAAGGAAATTAGGCCGCTTCGTCCTTATGAAACGTGCTCGCGCGACCCGTGGATAACGAAGCGTCCTTCTCCGCCAGAAGCGATACGTCTTTCGGAGAACCTGTGGCGGGATTTGGATCGGGCTGCTTCAGGACCGGCTTTGTCGATGCGAGCTTGGTCGCCTCAGCATGTCGGTAGGTCAGTAAGATCTTCTCAGCCTGCTCCTCGACCCCGGCGCCGGAGCGCAGCAGGTTCAAGAACCTAGAAATCTCAACAGTCATACATTTCAAATGCTTATGTCCAAAAGGAGTTCCGGGACTCTTCTCTCTCGGAGTGACTATTCCACGTTTTACAACCTGCTCGTCCGTCTGCGCGGCTACATCCGCGTCATTTGACGCAGGTCGATGCAATTTCCCAAAAGCGCCTCATCTGAAAGAGCGCATAAAAAGAAGGTCCGGCGCGGTGGCCGGACCTTCTCCTGTACCTATTATCGGTCCGGGCTTCCCCGGTGCCGCTAGGTGGCCTCAAGCGCGCTGTCGCGCTTCAAACCTTTGGTCGCCTAACCCTGAGCCTGGAGCCTTTGTTCCCGAGTTGGCGCGTCGCTTCCTGACCGCATCCAACAAAGCCTGGAACTGTTGCGTGTGCCCCTCGTTGGCTTCGGTAAGGATGGAGCGTCCATACGCGTCAGCCCCCAAGGAGGTTCATCAATGATCCGCAAGATCGCGCTTGTCAGCGCCGCCACGCTTTTTTCCGCCTCGATCGCTCTGGCTCAATCCAGCGCTCCGTCCTCGACCGCAGGCGGGGCACAGGGCACCTCGAAGTCCGGCCAGTTCGAAAAGCAGACCGGCGCCAAGCCATCCGGTCGCGTTCATGCGCCGAAGGGAACCACCGGCGCGGCACCCAGAGGGCATAGTTCGCCGGATTCGACCGCTGGCGGCGCGGTGGGCACAACCAAGGGGACCGGCAACGTCCCTGGCAGCCGCTAATCTGCGCTTGGAGACGCAAAAAGCCCCAGCCTCGGCTGGGGCTTTTTTGTTGCGCGCGTGAATGCCGGGCGTATGCGCGATTTGGCGGCAATTCAGGATTGCGTGCCGGCCTCAGCGGCTTCGAACAGGACGATGGCGCCGATCATCACGCCGGCGCCGATCCATTGCGTGGGCTGCAGGCGTTCGCCCAGGATCGCGGCGCCGAACAATATGCTGAGCAGCGGCTCGATATTGCTCATCATGGTTGCGCGCACGGCGCTGAGGTAGCGAAACGCCGCGAAGAACGTCAGGAGTCCAACGGCAATTCCGGCGCCGGCGCCAATGATGCCGAGCCACCCGATGGTGTTGACCGGCAATGCCCACGCCCCGAGGCCCGTGGTAATGACGGCGAAAGCAAGGCTCGATGTCGCCGTGACATAAAGGTTCACCTGTGTGCTCGTCGCGTATCGCTGGGCGCGCGCACCGGTCAGGATGGCGCCGCAGATCGTGATCGCGGCAAGTGCGGCGAGCGCGATACCCCTCATCTGCAGCGTCTCGATGGCGGGCGCGAGCGCAAGCGCAAGACCGGAAAAGGCGGCGAGCGCCAGAATAAGCTTCCGGATCGTCAGCCGGTCACCGCCGCGCCAGTGAACGATGATCGCGATCATGATCGGATGAGTGAAGAAAATCAGGATCGCGACACTCACCGGGATATACGAAATCGAACCCACGAGGCCATAGACCATCGCTGCGGTGAAGGCGCTGCACAACATGCACCATCGCAGCGCCGTTTTCCCGATCCGGAATTGCTGCCGGAATGCGACCAGCAGAAGGCCGAGCAACAGGGCGCCGACCGCGCCGCGTAATGTGACAACCGTGAGCGTGTTGCTTCCGTTGTTCAGTGCAAGCTTCGCCGCCGTCGGGCCGATGGCGAAGGCAGTGCCTGAGATGAGGATCAGTAGAATGCCGATATGGCGACCATTCGCCGTCATGAAAAAAGGATGTCCCGAAGCTGATCGATGTTCGACGCGCGTGATTTACAAGCGCGTGAGGCCGCGGCCGCCTGGTTTTGCAGGGTCGTGACGGGCCATCCTGATCTGTCGCATTCCCGGAACACTCGCACGAATCGCCCTGCGGGCCGTATGCCCGCAGCTTAACCGATCCCGTCTCTCCATGCAGAACGGGGACCCGCTCAGTCACCGGCTCGGCGCGAAGCCTTGCCGTGCAGGACCGGGGGCTTGCGCCGTCTCGGTGTCTTCTGGAACATACTCTGATTTAGACAGGGCCTTTCGGCCCTCGTCGCCGTGAAATAGCCGGCACGAAAAGTCGGTCAATATTGAACAGGGAAACGGTACCAGCCATGTCCGATCTTTCTGAGCTGCGCATTCCCTATGGCGCTTATTGGTCGACGCCGTTCTCGCGCTGGCAAATGAGCTTGTCCGACCTTCACAGCATGAAACTCGCAGCGGTCACCGGGGCGAAGGTCGCCAAGGACAAGGGCTGGCCGCTGGAGACCCTCGATCATGCGGTGCTTGGTATGACCGTGCCGCAGGAAAAGTCGTTCTGGGGCACGCCCTGGGTGATGACCATGATGGGCGCTCCGTTCGTGACCGGGCCGACGATCTCGCAGGCCTGCGCGACGTCTGCGCGTGCGCTCTCGGCCGCCGCCGGAGACATCGCAGCGGGCGATGCGAGCGCTTCGCTGGTCGTGACCTGCGATCGCACGTCGAATTCCCCTGTCGTTGTGCATCCCAATCCGCGGGCGCCGAGCGGCGCTCCGAGTGTCGAGAACTGGATGCTGGACAATTTCAATGACGAGCCGACCGGGCATTTCGCCATGGTCGACACGGCGGAGAACTGCGCCCGCGACTGGCAGATTTCCACGCAGGAGCAGCACGATCTCGCCGCGTGGCGCTACGAGCAATACCGCGATGCGCTGAAGGACGACGCCGCCTTCCTGAAGCGGTTCATGACGCTGCCCTTTGCCGTGCCGGACCCGCGCTTCAAGAAGGAAACCGGCACGCTGACCGGCGACGAAGGCATTCACGACACCACGCTGGAAGGCCTGACGAAGCTGAAGCCGGTGCGGGAGGGCGGCACCGTCACCTTTGGCGGGCAAACTCATCCCGCCGACGGCAATGCCGGAATGATCGTGACGCACAAGGATCGCGTGGCGGACTATACCCGCGAGCCCGGCATCGAGATCCGCATTCTGGGCTTCGGCCAGGCGCGCGAGCGGCACGCCTATATGCCGGCTGCGCCGGTCAAGGCGGCGCGGCGGGCACTCGACGCCGCCGGCTTAACGATCGATCAGATCGATGTCTTCAAGTCGCACAACCCGTTCATCGTCAATGACATCGTGTTCTCGCGCGAGACCGGCGTCGATGCGAGGAAGATGAACAATTTCGGTTGTTCGCTGGTCTTTGGCCATCCGCAGGGACCGACGGGATTGCGGTTGATCATCGAAATGATCGAGGAACTGGCAATGCGCGGCGGCGGCAACGGGCTGTTCCACGGCTGTGCCGCAGGCGACACCGCAATGGCGGTCGTCCTCGCGGTCCGCGACACGCGGTAGGGCGACCTCCTGATTGCCCGCCGGTGCGTGCTCTCAGAGCAGCTTGTCGAGCGTGATCGGCAGGTTTCGCACCCGTTTTCCGGTCGCGTGATGTACCGCGTTGGCAATCGCCGCCGCCACGCCGACGATGCCGATTTCGCCGACGCCCTTGCTGCCGAGCGGATTGATGATGTCGTCGGGCTCTTCGACGAAGATCACGTCGATGTCGTAGACATCGGCATTCACCGGCACATGATATTCGGCGATGTTGGCGTTGGTGACACGCCCGAAGCGATGATCGATCAGCGTCTCCTCGTGCAGCGCCATGCCGATGCCCCAGATCAGGCTGCCCATGATCTGGCTGTGCGCGGTCTTGGTGTTGATGATGCGGCCGGCCGCGACGGCTGAGACGAGGCGCGTCACCCTGATCACGCCCAGTTCCTCGTCAACCTTGACTTCGGCGAATACCGCCGCATGTGTATTGCGGGCGTGCTTTTCGTCCTTCTCGAATTCGTTGTGCCGCTCGATCTCGATGCGCGGCATCCCGCTTTTCTGCATGACCTCGGCAATCGACACGGCGCGGCCGGGATCGCGTTTGCTGACGATCTTGCCATCCCGCAGCTCGACATCGCCGGGCTTGGCGTCAGCGAGCGGTGAGCCCGGTATGGATTGCGCCAGTCCGAGCAGGCGGCCACGCAGTTCGGCGCCTGCCTTGAGGATGGCCGTCCCGATCGATACTGCAGTCCACGACCCGCCGGACACTGGCGACATTGGAAGGGACGAGTCGCCCAGCTTGACGGCGATATTGTCGATCGGCAGCCCGAGCACGTCCGCGGCGACCTGCGCCATGATGGTGTAGGTGCCGGTGCCGATATCGTGCGTGGCGCAGGCGACCTCGGCGTGGCCATTGGCGGTCAGCACGAGCCGCACGGCAAATGGCATCTGCAGCGCTTCCCACACGCCGGTCGCCATGCCCCAGCCGACGAGTTCCTTCCCGTCGCGCATCGAGCGCGGCTGCGGATTGCGCTTGCTCCAGCCAAAGGCTTCGGCAGCGCGGCTGTAGCACGCGCGCAGCTGCTTGCTGGTATAGGGCAGGTTTTCAGCCTGGTCGGTGTCGGAATAGTTGAGCAACCGAAGCTGGACCGGGTCGAGCTTGAGCGCGATGGCAAGTTCGTCCATGGCGGATTCCAGCGCATAGACGCCGGTCGCGGCGCCCGGAGCGCGCATGTCGCCGGGGGTGGGGAGGTCGAGCCGCGCCAGACGGTGCGCGTAATCGACGTTCTGGCATGCATAAAGCTGATCGGCCCATCCGATATCGTTGCGAAGGAAATCCTCGTATTGCGAGGTCATGGCGATCGCTTCATGCGTGATCGCCTGAAGCTTGCCGTCCTTTCCGGCGCCGAGCGCTACACGCTCGATCGTTTCGGGCCGGAAACTCAGGCCGTACATCTGCTCCCTTGTCAGATAAAGGCGCACCGAGCGCTTTACCGCGCGGGCAGCGAGCACCGCGAGCGCGACGTTGTATTGGGGACGCAAGCCCGCGCCGAACCCGCCGCCCATGTAATGCGACACGACCCGCACATCGTCAGGTTTCATGTCGAAGACATGAGCGATGTAGCGCTGGACGTTCTGCACGCCTTGCGTCTTGTCGTAGACGGTGATTGTCCCATCGTCATGCCACTCCACCGTGGTGCCGAACAATTCCATCGGGTTGTGATGTTCGACCGGGATGGTGTACTCGGCCTCGTGCCGGATATCGGCCTTGGACAAGGCATCGCGCGCGTTGCCGCGCGGTTTGGACGGCCTCTCCTTCTTGACCGCGGCGCCGCGCGCCTTGTGGAGGTCGGTATTGTGCTCGGCGGCCTCGTAATTCACGCGCACCAATGATGCGGCAAATCGCGCCGTGTCCGAATCGCTGGCGATCACCAGCGCAATCGGCTGCCCGTTGAACCGGATCGTTGCGTCGTAAAGCGGCCGGAACGGCTTGCCGTCCTCCGGCGCAACGTCGTCGTTATAGGCCTCGTCGCTGTCCGCCATGCGCGGCCGGTTCTCATGGGTCAGAACCGAAATCACGCCCTCGACGGCGAGGGCCTGCGCGGTGTCGATCGCCGTGATGCGACCTTTCGTGATGCTGGAGGTCACGACCTGCGCATGGACGAGCCCCGACGGTTCGAATTCCGCGGCATATTTGGCAGTACCGGTGACTTTGGCGCGCCCATCGATCCGCGGCGTGCCCGCGCCGATATAGGGTTGATGCGGGTCGGCCGAAGGAAGCGCACCGCCTGCTCTTTCCTGTTGCGCGTGCTGCGCGGACGCTGCGCCTGCAACGGCAAGCGTGCCGAGCGCGGTGGCGCCTTGCACGAGACTGCGGCGATCGATGTCGGGGGTCATCATCATCGGTTTCCTTGTGCGGTCCGGGCGCGGCGCGCGGTTCAGGCGATCTTCTTGTCGGATTGCGATTGTGGCGTTCCGTTGCTGGCCTGGGTCAGCGTGCGGACGATGGCGCGACGGGCGAGTTCGACCTTGAAAGCGTTATGCTCCTGCGGTCTCGCGCCCTCCAATGCGATGTCTGCCGCACGCCGAAACACGGCCGCGCCCGGCGTCTGACC
>NZ_DATMRX010000166.1:0-1518 GCF_035565855.1 Pseudorhodoplanes sp. | reverse complement strand
GGGCTCCGCCTTGCGCGGCGCATTCTCGAGGCCCCCGCCTGGGACCGGGTGCGGGGCGCCGAGATCCGGCCCGGGCCGAAGGTACAAAGCGACGCAGACCTGAAAGCCTACATCCGCGCGTCGTCGCAGACCTGTTTTCACCCGGTCGGAACCTGCGCCATGGGAAAGGACGAGCGCGACGTCGTCGATGCGCAATTGCGCGTGCGCGGGGTCGAGGGACTGCGCGTGGTCGACGCCTCGATCATCCCGCGCATGATCGGCGGGAACACCAATGCCCCGGTCATCATGATCGCAGAGAAGGCCGCGGACATGATTCGTGGGCGGTCGCCATTGCCGGCCGCTCAGGGCGTGTGACCGTCTGATCCCCCGGGTTCGGCCTGGCCGAGACCTGCGTGGGCGCCAGGGCGTCGTCGCGCATCGGGTAAAAGGCCGGCCATGCAGGCCTACGACCGCAAGCCACTGACGCGTCCCGGCGGGAACAAGAAGGTGCTGCTGCAGGTGCCAGGCGCTCCGTCGATATGGAAGCTGACAATCGTTCCGATGAGAGCAGGAGCCCGCCAGCCTGAATACCGCAATGTCGGTGGTTCGATCCCGCCCCTAGCGCCATTTAAATCAATGATCTGGTGCTCGGGGCATGGTGAAAGTCCGTCTCGGCGCCGCGCTCGCGGCGAGCATTCGGTGAAATCGCAGCGGTCATTGCCCGAGATGAACCGACGTGCAAATTCGCCTCTTGCGCTCTTCGAAGCCGGGCAGATGCATCAGAATGTGACACGACCAGCTGAGGCTTTGCCAAGTTCACTGTCCGTCGCGAATGTTGATCCAGCGTGGACCAGCTGGACAACGACTTGGTCCACAAGCCTTGCCCCAAACGGAAAGTCCGGCGCGTAGTCCTCGATACCGGCCGCGAAAACGTCGCGGTGATTTCGCGGCATTACGTGCTTCGCAGGGAGAACTGACGTGTCTTTATGCCGGTCGTGTCAGCGCCCAGACATGAGCGGCGCCGCCGCCGAGCGCGTAGAGCGCGAGGAAATAATAGACGATGCAGAGATTATAGGTCAGTCCGTTGCCGGTGTAGATGCGGCGGGCGCGCTCGGCGGCGAACACGGTCATGGCCGTAAGCTCGGAATAAAACCTCGTGGCAAGCGGCGGCGTCAGCGCGGCGCCCACCGCCTGTGCATAGGAATAGACGGTTCTGGAGGCCCCGCCGAGCGGCAGCGTCCGCCGTGCGAACCATAACAGCGCGAACAGGATCGCGGCGATCGCGACAGCAAAAGCCATCACAGGTAACGGATTCCAGGTGGCGTAGATCAGTTCGAGCGACATACCTTGCCAGCGCAGCGTCGATGCGAATTGCGGATCGATCGCCGCCGAGATCGATTCGATCAGGAGCTTCGGGAAAAACGACATCACGAGAATGCCGGCGACCAGCAAATACTGAGGCAGCAGCACGAAGAACGGTGCATCTGCGAATTCGCGCGCAACAGGCTTGCGTGCGCCGAGAAAGATCGCCCGGATAAA
>NZ_DATMRX010000165.1:0-6889 GCF_035565855.1 Pseudorhodoplanes sp. | reverse complement strand
AGGATCGCACCCGATTCCCAGAGGCCGAGCGGCTGTCCGCCCGGACCATTCGGGTCGATGATCGCAGGGATTTTTCCGTTCGGATTGAGCGAGAGAAATTCCTCGGTCCAGCTCTCGTTCTTTCCGATGTTCACCGCATGCGCTTCATAGGGCAGCCCCATCTCCTCGAGCGCGATCGACACCTTCACCCCGTTCGGCGTCGGAAACGAATAGAGCTGGATCACGTCGGGATTCTGCGCGGGCCATTTCTTGGTGATGGGAAAGGCGGAGAGTTTGGACATTGTGCTTTCGCGTGTTTGAAGGGCGGTGCAAGCGGCAGTCTTACCCTCTCCCCTTGAGGGAGAGGGTGGCTTCGCGAAGCGAAGCCGGGTGAGGGGTTCTAACGTCGATTTCGGCCTGCTGCGAGCATTATGGCTTCCAGAACCCCATTCGGATTGCGCAGGACATCATTGTTCCAGAAGCGCAGCACCTGATAACCCGCTGCATGAAACCACTGGTCGCGAAGAACATCGGCCTCACCGCCGTGCTGTCCTCCGTCCACTTCAACAACGACCTTGCTTTCGTGACAGACAAAATCAGCGATGAATGCACCCATCGGGACTTGTCTTCGGAACTTGCGCCCTTCCAGACGTGACGATCTCAGCAACAGCCACAGCTTGCGCTCGGCAAGCGTCGGCTCGCGTCGCATCGTCCGAGCGAAGCGGCGTTGATGATCTGCCACAGCACGATGGTGAGACACGAAGCAACACCCCTCACCCGGCTCTGCGCTTCGCGCTGAGCCACCCTCTCCCTCAAGGGGAGAGGGTAACACCGTTGCGGCCCTCCGCCATAGACTCAATGCGCCTCGTCCCAGTTGTCCGCGGCGCGGGCTTCGACCGACAGCGGCACGTGAAGCTGCACGGCCGGATGCGGCGCGTCTTCCATCACGCGCTTCACCACCGGAAGCGTGCGCTCGACCTCCTCGTCCGGCACCTCGAACACCAGTTCGTCATGCACCTGCAGCAGCATCTGCGCCGACAGGCCGGCATCGCGCAGCGCATCGTCCATCCGCGTCATGGCTCTTCGGATGATGTCGGCGGCGGAACCCTGCAGCCGCGCGTTGATCGCGGCGCGCTCGTTGAACGCGCGCAGCGACGGGTTCGACGCCTTGATGTCCGGGTAATGGCATTTACGCCCGAACAGCGTCTCGACATAGCCATGCTCGCGGCAATAATCGCGCGTCTCGTCCATGTAGGCGCGAATGCCGGGAAAGCGCTCGAAGTATTTCTTGATGTAGGCGCCCGCCTCTTCGCGGGCGATGCCGAGCTGGTTGGCAAGCCCGAAGGCCGAGATGCCGTAGATGATGCCGAAGTTGATCGCCTTCGCCTTCCGGCGCACGTCGCTCGTCATATCCTTGAGCGGCACGCCGAACATCTCCGACGCGGTCATGGCGTGAATGTCGGTGCCATCGCGGAACGCCTGACGCAAAGCCGGCACGTTCGCGACTTCCGCCAGCAGCCGCAATTCGATCTGCGAATAGTCGGCCGAGACGAGCTTGTGCCCCGGCTTCGCAATGAAGGCCTTGCGGATCTTGCGCCCGGCCTCGGTGCGGATCGGGATGTTCTGAAGGTTCGGTTCGGATGACGACAGCCGCCCGGTCGTCGTCGCCGCCAGCGCGTAATTCGTATGCACGCGCTGCGTCTTCGGATCGACATAGTTCGGCAGCGCATCGGTATAGGTGGAGCGCAGCTTGGAGACCTGCCGCCAGTCGAGAATCTTCTGCGGCAAGGCGTGGCCCTGCTCCGCAAGCTCCTCCAGCACCGAGGCCGATGTGGACCACGCCCCGGTCTTGGTCTTGGTGCCACCCGGCAGTCCCATCGAGCCGAACAGTACATCACCGATCTGCTTCGGTGAACCGAGATTGAATGGCTGCCCGGCGAGCCTCTGGGCTTCCTCTTCGAGCCGCAGGCTCTCGGCGGCAAACTCGCTGGAGAGCCGCGCCAATGTCTGCCGGTCGATCGAAATGCCGCGGCCTTCCATGCGGCCGAGCACCGCGATCAACGGACGCTCCAGCGTCTGATAGACATTCATCATGTGCTCGGCGGCTAGCCGGGGCTTCAGCGCATGCCACAGGCGCAGCGTGGCATCGGCACTTTCCGCGGCATATTCGGCGGCGCGCTCGATCGGCACGCAATCGAAGCTGACGCGCGTCTTGCCTGCCTTGGTGATCTCGTTGAAGTCGATCACGGTGTGATCGAAATTGCGCTTCGTGAGCGAAGCGACGTCATGCGAGACGCGCCCGGAATCGACCACATACGACATCAGCATGGTGTCGTCATAAGGCGCCACCTCGATGCCGCGCTGGGCGAAGATCTGCCAGTCGAATTTCAGGTTGTGTCCGATCTTGAGGACGCCCCTGTCCGCGAACAGCGGACGCATCGCATCGAGCGCGTCCTTCTCCGGAATCTGGTGCGGCACGAGTCCGGCATCGAACAGCCCCTCGCCCTCGCTCGGATTGCGATGCGCCACCGGCACATAGCAGGCCTCGTTCGGTGTGATCGCGAGCGAGAAGCCGCACAGCGTCGCCTGCATCGGGTCGAGCGAGCTCGTTTGCGTATCGATCGCAGCATGGCCGACATCGATCGCGCGCACGATCCAGGCTTTCAGCCGCGCAAGGTCGCGCACGATCTCGTATTTCGAGCGGTCGAAGGGCAGCGCCTTCAGCTTGGCAAGGCGGGCATCCGCAAGCGAGACGGGAATGAACACCACTTGCTCGGCGGCACTTCCTCCCCCCTTGCGCACGTTCATCCCTCCCCCTGAAAGGGGGAGGGTCGTCCGCGCAGCGGCCGGGGTGGGGGTCGCAGGTTGAGGGGGAAGAGCCCCATCCTCCGGCCGCACCGGGGGAAGCGGCGGCGCGCCGGCAATCAGCCGCGAATCCGGATCGATCTGGCTTGCGTCAATGTCGGCGGCTTCGGCCACGCGCCGCGTCAGCGTGGTGAATTCCATCGCCTTGCAGAAGGCGATCAGCCGCTTGTAATCCGGCTCATGCACCACAAGGTCTTCGACCGGCACATCGAGATCGACATTCTGATCGAGCGTGACGAGGCGCTTGGAGATGCGCGCCAGCTCGGCATTGTCGATCAGTGTCTGACGCCGCTTCTCCTGCTTGATCTCGGAGGCCCGCGCCAGCAGCGTTTCAAGATCGCCATATTCGCCGATGAGCTGCGCGGCGGTCTTCACGCCGATGCCCGGCACGCCCGGCACATTGTCGGTCGAATCGCCGATCAGCGCCTGTACCTCGATGACCTTCTCCGGCGGCACGCCGAATTTCTCGATCACCTCGGCAACGCCGATCTTCTTGTCCTTCATCGTGTCGTACATGATCACGCAGTCGTTCACGAGCTGCATGAGATCCTTGTCGGAGGACACGATGGTGGTGGTCGCGCCGGCCTCGCAGGCAAGCCGCGCATAGGTCGCGATCAGGTCGTCGGCCTCATAGCCGGCCTGTTCGAGACACGGGATGTCGAAGGCATGCACCGCTTCGCGGATCAGCGGAAATTGCGGAATGAGATCGGACGGCGCATCGGGGCGGTGCGCCTTGTAATCGGGATAGAAATCGGTGCGGAACGTCTTCTCGGATTTGTCGAACACCACCGCGAGATGGGTCGGCCGCTCCTCCGGCTTCATCTCGCGAAGAAGCTTCCACAGCATGTTGCAGAAGCCGAGCACCGCATTGATCTGCAACCCGTCCGACTTGCGATTGAGCGGCGGCAATGCGTGATAGGCGCGGAAGATGTAGGACGAGCCGTCGACCAGAAAGACATGGTCCCCCGCTTTCAGCGCGCTAGCGGCCACCGGAGCGGATTTTTTCGCGGCGCCGGGCTTTGCCGCCGCCGCCTTGGCGGACCTGGACGCGGGCTTAGAAGCGGACTGGGAGGATTTTTGTGCTGGCATGGCGCGGAATGTGGGCCGTCCCGCCGGGGATGGCAACGGAGACGGTGGATATCTGAGCCGAGTTCGGTCATGTGCTCCATGCCCGGAACGCAAGGGAACAGGCAAACATTTTGATGCGGACTTTCGGCTCGTCCCTTCCGATCGACGAGGCGCTGCCGGCGCTGACCGCAGCGTTGCGCGCGCGCGAGGCCGCCGTGCTGGTCGCCCCGCCCGGCGCGGGCAAGACGACGCGCGTGCCGCTCGTCCTGATGGACGAGCCCTGGGCCGCGGAGAAGAAGATCATCGTGCTGGAACCGCGGCGCCTCGCGGCCCGCGCCGCCGCCGAGCGCATGGCGAAGACGCTCGGTGAAAGCGTCGGCGACACGGTGGGCCTGCGGGTGCGCTTCGGCTCGAAGGTATCGAAGCGGACGCGGATCGAGGTTGTCACCGAGGGCATCTTCACCCGGATGATCCTCGACGACCCGGAACTTGAAGGGATCGCCGCCGTCCTTTTCGACGAGTTTCACGAGCGCTCGCTCGACGCCGATCTCGGGCTCGCTTTCGCGCGTGACGCGCAGCTTGGCCTGCGCGAAGACCTGAAGCTTCTCGTGATGTCGGCAACGCTCGATGGCGCGCGCATCGCAAGGCTGCTCGGCGATGCGCCGCAGGTGGAAAGCCTCGGCCGCGCCTTTCCGGTCGAAACCCGCTACCTGCCGCGCGAGGCGCGCGAGCGGATCGAGCCGCAGGTTGCTGACGCGGTGCTTCGCGCGCTGCGCGCCGACAGCGGATCGATCCTCGTGTTCCTGCCGGGCCAGGCGGAAATCCGGCGCACTGAGACGCTGCTGAACGAACGCATCACCGATCCAGCCGTGGATGTGGTCGCGCTGTATGGCGCGCTGGATGCGCAGGTGCAGGATCGCGCGATCGCACCCAGCCCTCCGGGACGGCGGAAAGTGGTGCTCGCGACCTCGATCGCGGAGACCTCGCTCACCATCGAGGGCGTGCGGGTTGTGATCGATTCAGGGCTTGCGCGCGTGCCGCGTTTCGAGCCGGGCACGGGGCTGACGCGGCTTGAGACGGTGCGCGTCTCGCGCGCCGCCGCCGATCAGCGGCGCGGTCGCGCCGGCCGCACCGAACCCGGCATCTGCTACCGGCTGTGGAGCGAGCCCGAAACCGCGTCGCTCGAGGCCTATGCGCGCCCGGAAATCCTTTCGGCCGATCTGTCCGGCTTTGCGCTCGATCTCGCGCAATGGGGCGTCGCCGATCCATCGACGCTGACATTCCTCGATCCGCCGCCCAACGCCGCTTACGCCGAAGCCCGCAAGCTCCTGGTTGAACTTCGCGCGCTCGGCGATGACGGCCGCATCACCGACGAAGGCCGGAGCTTGCGCGCGCTTCCGTTGCCGCCGCGCCTCGCCCGCATGGTGGTCGATGGGGCGCGCGAAGGTGCCGGCGAGATGGCGGCGCAGATCGCGGTGCTAGTGACCGAGCGCGGGGTCGGCGGCAACGATGTCGATCTGACGCACCGTCTCGACCTGTTCCGCCGCGACCGCTCGCGCCGCGCGGAGGATGCGCGCGCGATGGCGAAGCGCTGGGCGGCGTCAGCGTCACCGCGCACTCAGTCCGCCCCCTCCCCCCTTGCGGGGGAGGACTGGGGAGGGGGGTCCGTCGGTGCGCTGCTTGCGCTCGCCTATCCGGACCGGATCGCGAAGAATCGCGGCGGCGGACAGGGCTCGTTCCTGCTCGCGAATGGACGCGGCGCGATGCTCGATCCCGCGCTGACGCTGGCCCGCGAGCCGTATATCGTCGCGGCCGATCTCTCCGGCACCGCGGCGCAGGCGCGCATTCTGATGGCCGCACCGATTACGCTGAGCGAGATCGAGCAGCGCTTTGCCGATCGCATCGAACAGCGCGATGAGGTGACCGTCGATCCGGCGACGCTCAGCCTGCGCGGCCGCAAGGCCAAGCGCCTCGGCGCGATTGCCTTGTCCGAACAGATCATCCCGGTCGCGCCGTCTTCGGAAACCGCTTTGGTCCTGGCAAACGCCATCGCCGAGGCCGGCATCGGGCGGCTGCCCTGGAGCAAGCATCTGCGCCAATGGCGCGACCGTGTGATGTTCCTGCGCAAGGCCGAGGGCGACGAATGGCCCGACCTCTCCGACGCCGCGTTGAGTGCAAGCGTGCAGGACTGGCTCGCACCTCTCCTCGCCGACAAGACCGCGCTGAAGGACATCGGCGCGGACGAGCTCTCGAACGCGATCATGGAGCTGTTGCCGTGGGCGATGCGGCGCCGCCTCGACACTGAGGCGCCCACCCATTTCGAGGCGCCGACCGGCACCAGCGTCCCGATCGATTACGAGGCCGAAGCCGGGCCGACCATCGCGATCCGGGTGCAGGAATTGTTCGGCATCAGCCGCCATCCCGCCATCGCCGGCGGGCGCGTGGCGCTCGTCATCGAACTCCTCTCGCCCGCGCATCGCCCGGTGCAGGTGACGCGCGACCTGCCCGGCTTCTGGGCCGGCAGCTATGCCGCGGTGAGAGCCGAGATGCGCGGCCGCTATCCGAAGCATCCGTGGCCGGACGATCCCGCCAATGCGCTGCCGACGCGGCGCACGAAACGTGCGACGCCATAAAGCGGCAATCGTTCAAGCGATCGTTCAAATTGTAGCGACCGCGTTCAGACTCGCGTCACCTTGCCGCGCGCGGGGCCCGGCCGGCGTTTGCCCGTTAGCGTTGCATTTGCCCCGACGTGCTGTGTTGCCCGCATTGCCAGACGGATGACATATGCGCGCGATCATCGTTGTTGCCGGATTGATACTGGGCGCCGCCGGGCTGGTCGCCTCGTGGATGGACCGCGGCTCATCCTCGGCCGCGAAGCAGCCCGAACAGAAAGCGGCGATGGCAACGCCGGCCTCGAGCGCACCGCGTGTCGTCAGCATCGGCCGCGATCACCGGGGCCACTTCCAGGCGCATGGCC